>JAYVMJ010000579.1:0-2534 GCA_043759025.1 Verrucomicrobiota bacterium
CCATGAGTGCTGCCCGGAGTCGCGGTGAAAATCGGCGACAGATAGAAATCCGACACGCCGAGTGAACGAAAATGCGGGATCAAGTTGGCGAGATCGCCGAAATTGAATTTCTCGTGTAATTGCACGCGATAGGTGCAACGCGGAATAGGGGCGCTTTCAGTCAGTGGCATCGTCAGGCTCCCTACGAGTTGATTCGAGCCATACTCCACCGGGTTCGGAGAAACTCCAATCCGCGCGCGCGGAGTTCCTCTTTGATCGTTTGCCGCCAAAGCGAGGATCCTCGGTGCTTAAGATTTCACGCCATATCATGCCGGTGGGTGGCGCGAGTGACGGTGGCGGCGGATCGGATGCGTTGGTCTTCCGCAGTGCGACGATCAGCAAATGCTCGCACGGCCGGCCAAAATACCTGATCGCAATAAATTCTCCGAAAGACTCGACCTGCCAGCGGTTCCGGTCGAGCGGTCCATCTTTCAGCAGAATGCGTCGCTGCTCCAGGCAGGCTTGATACCACGCCAGCACCATCGCGTGGTTATGCTCACTCCGTTCTTCCCACCGCAGTTTTGATTTCTCAAACGTCTCCAGCGATTCCGGATCGGGGAAGTTGCCGTCGGACCATTGCGGGCCGTGTTGTTCGAACGCTTTTTTTCGACCGACAGAAATGTTTTCGCCGAGTTCACTGCCGTGGTCGGTAAAGTAGAGAAATGGGGACGTCGCCGCCCATTCCTGACCCATAAATAACATCGGACAATACGGGCTGAGGCAGAGCAGCATCGAGGCCGCGCGAAATTGCGCGGGCGTGATGAGATGTTCCAGTCTTTCGCCGTTGGCCCGGTTGCCCACCTGATCGTGATTCTCGATGCAAAAAATAAACGAGGTTGGCGAAAGGTGGGCGCACTCGGATCCGCGTAATTTTCGATTCCACGGCTCGTACGCACGGCCGCGATAAAACCAGCCATGGGTGATGGAATCGGCGAGTTCCGCGGCGGTGCCGCGATAGGCGCGAAAATAGGAATCGCGTGTCCGGGTGAGCGCGACCCGGACTTCGTGATGGAAATCGTCGGCCCACAACGCATCAAGCCCGGCGCCTCCGCGTTCCGCCGGTTCGGCCAGCCGGGCTTCGTTGCGTTCGTCTTCTGCAATGACGAATCCGCCCCGCTCATGGACGGCGGCGGTGATTTCCTCGAGGAGATGACGCGACGACTGATCGGCAATCGCGTGAGTTGCATCCAGGCGCAATCCATCGAAACGAAATTCGTCCAACCAATAGCTCGCGTTCGCCACGATGAATTCCCGCACGGGGCGGCTGTTCTCGCAGTCAACCGCAAAGCCTTGTCCCCACGGCGTGTGATCGTCTGTCCGGAAGTAACTCGGGGAAAAGTCCGCGAGATAATTGCCCGCGGGACCGAGGTGGTTGTAAACGACGTCGAGAATAACGGCCAACCCGCGCTCGTGCGCGGCGTCGATCAGCGCGCGAAGATCGTCGGGATGTCCGTAACAGCGGGCCGGGGCGTAAAGTGCGACGCCGTCATAGCCCCAGTTTCGATTGCCGGCGAAATCAGCGAGCGGCATGAGCTCGATCGCTTCGACGCCCAGTTCGTGGATGTGATTGAGCTTTTCGATGGCGGCGAAATACGTGCCCGCGGGGGTGAAAGTTCCGACGTGGAGTTCGTAGATCGACTGTCCTTTCCATGCCGGGCGGATCCACGATCCACAGCGCCACTGAAACTCCGATGCGTCGATGCAAGCAGATGCTCCCTGAACTCCCTCGGGCTGAAATCGCGACGCGGGATCCGGCCGCAGGCGCCGGTCGGGAAAAGAAAAACGATAGCGATCTCCCGCACGCCCGGCAGGATCAGTGACCGACCAATAGCCGTTGGGTTCGGCGGCCATCGAGAGCAGCCGTTGCGGGCTGCTGTTTTCGACGAGGACACTCATATCGCTTTGGCCGGGAGCCCACACCCGATAACTCACGCCCTCGCGCGACACACGTGCGCCCATGGCTGACCGGCTGACATCGGGCAGAAGTGAATCAGTCAGGCTCATTGACTGATCGGATTGCGCGAACGACTGAACAAAACAAACGACGATCCTTCGAGGATTAGTTTTTCGTCTGCAATCGGCGAGGGTTGGCCCTCTGCGCTGGCGTTTGCGGTATTCAATGCGATGGTCCACGCCGCCGCATCCTTGAATTCGGGCAATAGAAATTCGACCTTTTCACGGTGCGCGTTGAGCACGATGAGGAAGTCGTTGTCCGGCACGTTGCGTCCGGCGGCATCGCGAATTTCCGCCGCGTTGCCCGGAAGAAACATTCCGAGCGTTCTCATCCAGCCGCCGTTTTCCCAATCGTCCTGCTGCATCTCTTGGCCGTCGGCGCGGTACCATTTGACGCCGCCTTCTTTGGCAGCGGCTGCCTGAGCTTTTTCATGAAAACTGCGCCGCCGAAAATTCGGATGGTCGCGCCGCATCCCAACCACGCCTTGGGCGAATCCGAGGAGGCTTTTTTGTTTCTCGTCCCAGTTCCAATTGAACCACGA
>JAYVMJ010000580.1:0-3096 GCA_043759025.1 Verrucomicrobiota bacterium
GGCCGGCTCGTGCTTTTCGCCGAGGGACGGATTACGCGCACCGGCAGCCTCATGAAGGTTTTCGACGGCACCGGCTTCCTCATCCGCAACACCAACGCCAAGGTCATCACGTGTTATCTCCGCGGCGCGAGCCGCGTGCGGTTCGTGCGGCACGCCGGCTGGAAAAAGTGGTTTCCGCGCGTCACGGCGCATTTCAGCGCAGCGCAAACCGCACCGGTATTCGAAAACGTTTCCAATACGGTCGCCCGGCAAAAGGTCACGAACTGGCTGCGCGACCAGATGACGCTCCAGCAGTTCGAAGTGGAGATGGAATACGGACCGAAAAACCTCCTGGCCGCCGTCGCCGAAACCGCCGCCAACATTCCCCAGCGTATCGCTCTCGAGGATTTCAGCCTGAAAGAACTCAGTTACCGGCGGTTGATGGTGGCCGCCGACGTCCTCGCCGCTGAATGGCGTCGCCGGCTCGGACCCGCGAAAGGCGAACACATCGGCGTTTTGCTGCCCAACGTGAACAGCCAGCCAGTGACATTGCTCAGCCTGTGGGCCGCGCAAAAAGTCCCTGCGATGCTGAATTTCTCCACCGGAATGCCCGTGATGCTGCTCTGCGCGCAGCTCGCGGGTTTGAAGCACATCATCACCTCACGGCAGTTCGTCGAAAAAGCGAAATTGAATCTCACGTTGCTTCAAGATTCGGGCATCAAAATTATTTTCCTTGAGGACGTGAGCCCGCAGATTTCAGGATTCACGAAATCCGTCGCACTGCTTCGCCACACGTTTTCCACCGGCGCCGGGTTACGAAAAACGCCCCTCAAACCGGGCGACACCGCGGTGGTTATTTTCACGAGTGGTTCGGAGGGCGTGCCCAAGGGAGTCGAGCTCACGCATCGCAACCTGCTCGCCAACGTCCGGCAGGCGATCGCCGTGATCGACGTCACGGACGAAGACCGGTTCTTCAACGCGCTCCCGTTGTTTCACAGCTTCGGCCTGCTCGGCGGCACGCTGTTTCCGCTCATCCGCGGATGTTATACTTTCCTCTATCCTACACCGCTCCATTACCGCGTCGTGCCCACGCTGATCTATGATCGGGTTTGCACGGTGCTGATGGGCACGAACACGTTCCTCAACGGTTATGCGCGCAAGGCGCATCCGTACGATTTCACTTCATTGCGCTATCTCATCGCCGGTGCGGAAAAAGTGCAGACGGCCACCCTCGACACGTGGGCGCGCAAATTCGGGGTGCGCATACTCGAGGGTTACGGTGCCACCGAGTGCAGCCCGTTGATCAGCTTAAATACCAAGATGGAACCCGCAGTCGGCACGGCGGGTCGGCTCGTTCCGGGACTGCACTACCGGCTGGAAGCCGTGCCCGGCGTCGAGGAAGGGGGACGCCTTTTCGTCAAAGGGCCAAACGTGATGAAAGGTTATCTGAACCCGGAGGCTAACGAGAAATTCCATGAACTCGACGGCTGGTACGACACCGGCGACATCGTCCACGTCGACCACGACGGCTATTTGCACATTCGCGGCCGCATGAAACGCTTCGCAAAAGTCAGCGGTGAAATGGTCAGCCTGACGGCGGTCGAGGACGCGCTGGCGGGCGCGTTTCCCCAGTTCGGCCTGCGCTGTGCAGTCGCCGTGATCGCTCAACCCGACGAAGACAAGGGCGAGAAATTGATCGCGGTCACGAACGAGGCCAAGATCCAGCTCGCTGATGTTCGCGCCGCCGTCAAAGCCAAGGGATTGAGCAATCTTTGCGCTCCCCGCGAAATCAAAATCGTTTCCTCAATCCCGAAGCTCGGCACCGGCAAAACCAACCATCGCGAACTGGAGAAAATGATCGCTTCCTCGTAGACCACGACCGTTCTGCATGCAGTCCCTTTTCAGCAACGGTCCCATCCGACCTACAACGCTATATTGTTACCCGTGAAAATTCCGCCAGTCTCGTTTACGGTCCGCCCGCTTTCCCCCGTCGCCCTGGCCTTCACTCTCGCCGCATTTAGTCTATTTCCGCAGCTCACGGCCCGAGCCGTAGAATGGCACATTACGTACGACGTCACCCAGAAACAGGTAACCGAGGATCCCCAAGGAGTCGCAGCGCCCAAAGAAGAAGAGCACTCCTACACTCTTAACGTCGCACTCGGCCAGCAGTATTTCGCCGTCGACCACGGGCGCTCGAAAACAATCTACGATTTCACCAGACGGCGGATATTGCAGCTGAATCTGGACAAGAATGAATATGAAGATTGGTCGCTCTACTCCAACATCGCAGCCCGCATTCGCGAAATGGAAAACCGTTCCGCTATCGACGCCTCCTTGGACGCGATGGTCTTGAACACACGCAAGTACAACGAGCGCTTCGCCAATGAAAGCAGTCTCGGAATCGTGCTGCCCGGGCTAAAGCAGGAGGAGCTCAAATCCGTGATAATACGCAAAGACCTGCCGGGAGGCGGGTGGGAATTTTTGCACAATGGACAGAGCGTAGTGCAATTTTTTCCGGCAAAGACTGTCCTGCCAGCTTCGTTTTCAGCCAGGTTTGGCAGCTTTCTTACCTATGAATGCAGCCTCCATCCGGTAATCCGTCGTCAACTCGTCGCCACGAACGAGATACCCCAGCTGCTCGTGGCACATTGGGCCGTGCTCAATCAGCAATACACCGCCACTTACCGCCTGCAATCGGTGGAACAACTCGCGACCGACAGCGCCGCAATCCCTTCCAATTTTAAGCCTGCTTCTCACCAAGAAAAAGGCGCAAACGAACCGATTATGCAGTTGGTCGGACTAATCCCCGATCGGTCCAACCTGGTTCATCGCAACACACGGGACAATACTGAGCGTTTTGCCAGGGAAGCCATTTCCGACAAGCGTCCGTTGGATGCCTATCTGGCCTTCATCGAGTATAGACTCGAGAGCGGGGAGATACATTCGAACGATTTCCTCCAGTATCAGCGGCAATTCGCGCAAGATAAACGATGCCAGCAGTACGTGAGTAGTTTGGATCAATCCACCCAGGAAGCCTGCCGCAAGGGTCTCACCTCTTGTGATTCAATTGACCGGAGCGGTCTCCAAAAAGCGTATATGATCGATCTGCAACGGGCT
>JAYVMJ010000581.1:0-4594 GCA_043759025.1 Verrucomicrobiota bacterium
CCCGCTTTCGCCGGGCTTCGGCGCGGCGAGGCGGACGACGAGGTGCATCGGACCGTAGATGAATCGATGCATCGACCAGTAGAACGTCGGCACCGCGGCAACGCCGAGCTTTTGGGTGCGCACGTCGCCCACGACGCCGAGGACGGTGAGACGCTCGTGGTTCGCGCGAAGATTCGTGACTTGTCGACCAACGGGATCGTCCGTCCCGAAGAGCATCCGCGCGAGCGATGCGGAGAGCACGACCGATCGGACCGCCTCGTCGGGCGGGATTCCCGCAAACGTGCGGCCTCGCAACAGCGGGATCTGCATCGCGCTGAAATAGCCGCCGTCGACCAGTCGCCAGCTCGATTGAAGGGACTCGCCGGTGGGTAACGGGGAGGGGCCGACCGGGAAGAGATTGTTGCTGGTGTTGCCATCTGTCAGCGGCAGCGAGCTGATCACTCCGGCAGAGTTGACTCCGGGCAGGGCGGAGATGCGCTCGGTCAGTTGTTCATAGAATGTGGCGGCTCTTTCGTCGTCCTTGGGCCGCAAGGAAACCGTCAGCACATGGTCCGGATTGAATCCGGGGTTGACCTCAAGGAGGTGGAGAAAACTTCGGCCAAGCAGCGTGGCACCCACGAGCAGCGTCAGGGAAATGGCGAGCTGCGCCACCACCATGGCGTCGCGAAGGCGGGAGCTTTGTCCCGATCGCGGCGACCGGCCCTTGAGTGCTTCCTGCGGACGGGCCTGCGAAGCTTTCAGCGCCGGTCCGAGGGCGGAAAAAAATCCCGCGAGGAGCGTCGCGATGCAAGCGATAGCAAGGACGCGAACGTCAACGGAGATTTCGCCGGCGCGCGGCAGGGGGAGCGAATGCATTGCGTCCACCGCCCAAAGTGAAAGCAGTACGCCGAGCACGCCGCCGGTCAGGGTGACGATCATGCTTTCGTTTAGGATTTGTCGGATGATCCGCGCCCGGCTGGCCCCGAGCGCGGTGCGAATGGCCATTTCGTGGGCGCGGGCCGAGGCGCGCACCAGCAGTAGATTGGAGAGATTGGCACATGCGATCAGCAGCAGTAAACCCACTGAACCGAGCAAGACGTACAGTCCCTTCCGGATTCCGTCACCGACGATCTCGTGGGCAAAAGGAGCCAGGCGCGCACTCCAGCCGTGATCCATGTCCGGATGCTCGCGCCAAATTTGGGTGGTGAGGGATTTAAGTTCCGCCTCGGCCTGTTCGATACTGACGCCAGATTTCAGCCGGCCGTAAACTTCCATCTGGTGGTTCATGCGATCTTCCTTGGCGGGATCGACGGCGAGCGGAACGGCGACTTCCAAATCATCTGACAACGGCTGGCCCGGACCAGTGACACCAATGATGGAGTAGGGTTTGCCGTCGAAAAGCAGGGTCTGCCCGATGATGTCGGTCGTCCGGCCGAAGTGTCCGCGCCAAAATGCGTCGGTGATGATTGCCACGTTTGCGCCGCCCGGGCGGTCTTCTTCTTCGGTGAAATTGCGACCGAGAACGATGGGGATGCCGAGGGTGGGAAGAAAATTGGCGGTCACGGCTTTGCACGGAATTGATTCGGGTTCGCCCCGGCCGGTGAGATTCATCGGGCGCCAGTTCAGCGCCGCGATTGAGTCCCAGCTTTTCGCGCGATTCTTCCAGTCGTAGTAATTGGGAATGGAAACGGAAAAAGTGGTGATGTTGCGCGCAAGATTCGTCTCGTAGATCGCTACAAGACGCTCCGACTTGGGCAGCGCAATCGGACGCAGCACGAGTGCATTCACCGTGCTAAACATCGCGGTCGCCGTGCCAATCCCAAGAGCGACGATCAAGATCGCGATGGCCGTGAAGCCAGGGGTTTTGCGAAGCGAGCGGAAGGCGTGGCGGATGTTGTTCATTGAGGAGGGGGAAAGTAGTGAGTAGCGAGTAGCGGGTAGTGAGTAGGGAAGAGTAGACGGGTAGCGGGTGTGGGCGGTAGTTTGGGAATGCGTGGTGTTTTGTTCGAATGCTCACTACTCGCTACTCAATGCTAGCTACTTCTTCGGGTTACTCCGCTCGCAGCGCGACCATCGGGTCGACCTTGGTGGCGCGGCGGGCAGGGAGCCAGCAGGCGAAAAATGCGGCGACGGCGATAAGCAAGGCGACGGCGGCTTGCAGCGCGGGCTCCGCGCCGTGCACCCCATAGAGCAGGTGGGAAAGAAAGCGAGCCACCCCAAGGGCGATCAACAAGCCGGCGCCGAGGCCGACGGCCACGAGGCGGAAGCCGCGGCGGAGGACGAGCCGAAAGATGTCGGCGGGGCGCGCGCCGAGCGCCATCCGGACGCCGATCTCCGCAGTCCGTTGGGCCACCACGAAGGCCAGAACGCCATAGAGGCCGAGCGCGGCCAAGGCGACGGCGATCACGGAGAGCAAACCGAGAAACTCAGCCGCGAGTTTTTGGGCGAAACGCGCCGAGCTGATGTAATCCTCCAGCGTGAACGCCTCGAACACCGGGACATCGGGCGCGAGCAGGTGCAGTTCCCGGCGGACCGCCGGCAGCAGCGCGAGGGGATCGCCCTGGCGGACCCGCACGTGCAGGGCGATGCCGGTGCCGGCGTTGTAGGACTGGGCCAACGGAAGGTAGAAATAGGGTTGGGCGTTCTCGTTAATCCGGTGGTATTTGATATCGGGCACCACCCCGACCACGCGCAACGTTCGCGTGCCGCCCCACATGCTGAACGCGCGGTCAACGGCATTCGTCGTGCCGAAAAAGCGGCGGGCAAAAGTCTCGTTGACGATGGCGACGGGTGGGGTACGGGCACCGGCGTCGTCGCTCGTCCGAAATTCCCGGCCCGATTGCACCGGGATGCGCATCAGTTGGAAATAACCTGGTGAAACCGGATTGCGGTATATCTTCATGTTTTCATTGACCGCCGGGACATAGCCGGGAACGGAGACGTCCTCCCAAGAACCGGCGTCGAGGCCGAGCGGAACCTTGTCGGATAACGCGACGGATTCGACGCCGGGCAGCTTCGCCAGTTCCGTCTGCACCCGATCGAGCAGGGCAAGACCGCGGTCGCGGTCATAGCCGCTCGCACCCGGCTTGAGGGTGGCCAGCAGCACCCCGGAGGCGCGGAAACCCGGATCAGCGCGGCCTGCGGCGACGAAACTCTTCGCCGCCAGGCCGGCGCAGGTGAGGGTGACCACGGCAATCGCCACCTCGGCGGCGACCAGCAAGCCGCGAACCTTTTCTGCGCCGGGAGAAACCATCCCGCTGCGTCCGCTGCGCAAGACGCCGAGCGGATCGGTTCGCGCCCCCCACGAGGCCGGGGCCAGACCGGACACGAGCGTGGTGCCGACCGAGAGGAGGGCGGCTCCTGCCAGTACGCGCAGGTCGAGCTGTCCGCTGAGCACGACCGGCAGGTCCGTCGACGGCAGGAGGGCGCGCAACAGGTCGGCGGTCCACAAGGTCATGATCGCGCCGACGGCCAGACCGCCGGCCGAGAGCACCAAGCCCTCGACGAGCAACTGCCGTACGAGGCGAAACCGGCCGGCACCGAGGGCCTGCCGGATGCATATCTCGCGCTGGCGGGCGCTGGCGCGCACAAAGAGCAGGTTCGAGAGGTTGGCGCAGACGATCAGGTAGACGAGGGCGCAGACGCCGAGCAGAAAGAGGAGCGGCAGCGCGAGTTCGTGTTGCGCGCCATCCTTCGATTTCATGAGCGGCAGGAGGGCGACACCGAGGCCGCGATTGGAATCGGGATGCGCCGCCGCCAATTGGGCGGCGATCCCGGTGAGTTCCGCGCGGGCGGCCTCCAGCGTCACGTCGGGTGCGAGGCGACCGAGAATGTGCAACGGGCGGCTTGAACGGGAGGCGAGCCAGTTTCCTTCGCCCACGACGAGTTGCTGGAGTTGCAGCGGAATCCAAACGTCGAAAACCAGTCCGTTCAGGCTCCCGCGGAAACCGGCCGACGCGACGCCGACGACGATGAATGCGTGTTGGTTCAGGTAAATCGTTTGGCCGAGGATCTTGGGATCGGCGTCGAGGTGCTGCCGCCAGAAATTCTCACCGATCACTGCGACCGGTTTCGCCGCTGGCTCGTCGGCCCGGTCCTCCGGGGCGAAGAAGCGGCCCAACAGCGGGTGCACGCCGAGCGCGGAGAAGAAATTTCCCGAGACCATCTCGGACCAGACCCGCTCCGGGCGGTCGCGGTTGCCGAAATTGAGCGGCCGGGCCTTGTCGACGACCAAGTCGGACAAAAGGTGGGAACGATCCCGGTAGTCGAGATAGTCCGGGTAGGAGGTGTCAATGTGCTCACCCGAGGGCGTGACCGTCTCCAACGCGACGATCCGGCTTTCCTCCCGCACTCCCGGCAACGGATGCAGGAGTATCCGTTCGATCCAGCTGAATACTGTAGTCGTCGCGCCGATGCCGACGGCGATCGTGAGCACGGCGATCAGGGTGAAGCCCGGGGTCTTGGCGAGGGAGCGGAAGGCGAACTTGAGATCGGAGAGCATGGGTGGAATGGGAGGAGCGGGGAGCGAATAGTCGGAAAAATCTTTCTCGTTCGCTTAATCTTTATCTTTCGTCAGCGGTTGGGTTCGGCGGGGATTGGTCGTGGCGGGAAAGAA
>JAYVMJ010000582.1:0-4752 GCA_043759025.1 Verrucomicrobiota bacterium
GGTTCGACGGCACCGATGAAGTCGGGCGCTTCGATGCCCCCGTTCGCTTCGGCGTCGAAATCCAGCGGGAAAGCCTGAACCGCCCCTGCGGTTCGCTCCACCCTTGGTTGGCAAAATTACGGATGAATCCACATGATACCCAATCATTCGGAATTAACGCGGAGAAGGTAGGGCGCGTTATCCCTAACGCGCCGTGCGGCGTTGAAGGCATGCGCGAACGCGGCGGATTAGGGATAATCCGCCCTACCTTGCAGAAACTGCGGTCTCGCGAGACAGCACTCCGATTGCCCGGTTGCTCTTCCTAAATTTCCAGCATGAATTCTTCGCCCGTACTGCATCAACAAATCACTCCCGACGTCGTCCTCGGCGAAGGCGTACGCGTTTTCGGTTTCGTCAATCTCTACGGTTGCGAAATCGGTGACGAATCGAAGATCGGCACTTTCGTCGAGATTCAACGCGGCGCAAAAATCGGACGGCGCTGCAAAATCTCCAGCCACACCTTTATTTGCGAAGGCGTGACCATCGAGGACGGAGTCTTCGTCGGCCACGGCGTGATGTTCACCAACGATCTTTTTCCGCGCGCCACCAATACCGATGGCTCTCTGCAAACCGCCGACGATTGGAAATGCCTTAAAACCCTTGTCAAAAAAGGGGCTGCCATCGGGTCGAATGCGACGATTCTCTGCGGTATCACCATCGGTGAGAACGCTGTGGTCGGTGCAGGAGCGGTAGTTACAAAAGATGTTCCGGCCGGCATGGTCGTCGCCGGCAATCCCGCCAAGGTTCTCCGCAAGGCGTGATGCTCGCTTCCCCATTGCGGAAGCTCCGGAATCCCTCTGAAATTGCCGATCCCTCCGCTCACTCCTCCCGCGTAAACCTTTCCACTTAGCCGTATCCATGCACTCAAAACAGATTTCAGCCTGCACGATCGAATTGAATGGTGGAACGCGACCTCCGGGCGCGTTTAAAAATTCTCGCACCGGGAAGCACGCCCGGAGGTCACGCTCCACCCCCGCAACTGCATGGATACGGCTTAGGTCGTATCCATAAAGTCGGATTTAACCACAGAAGACGCAGAACACACAGAATGAATACGTTCGAGATCATAAAAGGTTCGATTGATCGTGCCCTCAATAGCGCACTCATCGGGCGGCCCAGATCCGAATCCCTTCCTCTGGTTTCTGTGTATTCAGTGTGTTCTGTGGGCTCTACTGAATTGTTGGCTTAGACTTCACCGCTTACCGCTCACTGCTTCCCACTCACCACTCATTCCCCCCTATGGCCTCAAACAAGGTTCCCTTTCTCGATTTAAAAGCCCACCACGATCCGATTCGCCAGGAAGTAATGGCGGCGATGAGCGCGGTCATCGACGAAAACGCCTTTGCGGGTGGCAAATTCGTTACGAAATTCGAGGAAGAATACGCGAAGTTCTGCGAGACCAAATTCAGCGTCGGCGTGGCCAATGGCACCGACTCGCTGTGGTTTTCTTTGCTCGCGCTCGGCGTCGGTGCCGGGGACGAAGTCATCACCGTGCCCATGACCTTCATGGCCACGGCCGAAGCCATTACCTATGCAGGAGCCAAGCCTGTGTTCGTCGATATCAATCCACGCACCTATACGATCGACGTCACCCAGATCGAAGCCGCGATCACCCCGCGCACAAAGGCCATCATGCCCGTGCACCTTTTTGGTCAAAGCGCGGACATGGATCCGATCATGGCGATCGCGAAGAAGCACAATCTGTTCGTCGTTGAAGACGCCGCGCAGGCCCAAGGCACGCTCTACAAGGGCCGCAAAGCCGGTTCGATCGGCCATGCCGGTTCATTCAGTTTTTATCCCGGCAAAAATCTGGGCGCTTGGGGCGAAGCCGGTGGCATCACGACCAATGACGCCGCCCTCCGCGATCGCATGGTCATGTTCCGCGAACACGGCCAAAAGAAAAAATATTACCACGACGTCGTGGGTTGGAATGGTCGCATGGATGGCCTGCAAGCCGCAGTGCTCAGCGTGAAGCTGAAATACCTCGACCAAGCCAACAACGGTCGCCGTCGCGCCGCGGCGTTGTACGACAAATTGCTCGCCGGCACCCCCGACGTAACCCTGCCCATCGAGGCGGACTACGGTCGCTCCATTTATCACGTCTATGCGCTCCGGGTCGCCCAGCGCGACGTCATCATGCAGCGCATGACGGAACGCGGCATCGGCACCGGCATTCATTATCCGGTTCCGGTCCACCTGCAAAATGCCTATGCCAACCTCGGCGGCAAGAAAGGCGACTTCCCGGTCAGCGAAGCCTGCGGCGACAGCTTCCTTTCGCTCCCGATGTTTCCAGAACTGACCGACCAGCAAATTGAAATCGTGGTCAAGGAACTCAAGGCCTCCCTCGCGAGCTAGTCGCGAAAGCCCTTCAGCCCGTGCATTTGCCTCCTACCAACCCGCCCATTCCTCCCTCCATGGCTGAAGAACCGATCGTTCCGCAGGGCCCAAGCTTTCAGTTGGGTGACATCTACTATACCCTGTTCCGGCATAAATGGAAAATTCTCACGTGCTGGCTTGCCGGGCTGGCCGTCGCATTCGCTGTTCACCAGTTGAGTCCGGCCCCGTATATGTCGGAGGCCAAATTATTCATCAAATATGTCGTCACCGAAGGCAGCCGCGTGGGACCCGGGCACGATGACTCCATGGTCCGAACCGCCGTCGACCAGCGCGGGGATTCCATCATTAAATCCGAGCTCGAGATACTCAACAGCCTCGATCTCGCGGAGGAAGTGGCCAAAAGCATTGGCGCGGATAAAATCCTGGGGAGCTCGAGTAAACCCCCGACGGATTTTGGCGCCGCTTTGGTGATTCAACAGGGATTGGTGCCAGAGGTGCTTCCTAACAGCAGCGTCATTCGCGTTTCTTTTTCGCATCCGAATCCCGAAATCGCTCAGCTGGTTTTGCGCGAGCTGATTGCCTTCTATCTCAAGCGCCACGTGGAAGTCCACATGGCGGCGGGCGGAGTCGCGGACGCCATGTCGCAGGAAAAGGATCAACTTCGCGCCCAACTCGCGCAAACCGAGGAGGAATTGCGGAAGGTCATGTCCGGCGCCGGCATCATCTCACTGGAGGATTCGAAGAAATCGTTTAGTGACCAATTCGTACGGATCCGCCAGCAGCTGTTCGATGCCCAAACCGAACTGGCCGGACGCCTTTCGGTTCTGCAGGAAACGACGCAGGCGCCCTCCGATGGAGCTACCGCCGATCCTTCCGAAAAGCAGGAGGCCCCCGTGCCACCGGAACAGCTTGCGGCCTACCAAAAAGTGGCGACCCATCTGGCCCTGCTTCAACGTCGCGAGCAGGATTACCTCGGCTATGGATTCAGCGAGGAAAGTTCACGCGTAAAGGAAGTGGCGGCCCAGATCGCCGAGTCGCAGGTCCTCAAGAAAAAGCTGGAGACGGATTTCCCGGCGCTCGCGCGCGTTCAAGTCGTGGTGCCCAATTCGACCAATCAAGCGGCCCAAACCGGAACAGCCGCCTATAGCCCCCAAGTGGAAATGGCTCAGATCGCCTCGCTGAAAGCGCGCATCAATGCCTTGGAAGGACAGCAGGCGGAGGTTCGTGCCGATGCGGCGCGGGTGGACAACCTGGAGGCCAGCATTCTTGAATTGCGGCGCAGAAAGGAACTGGAGGAAACGAACTACCGCAACATCGCCGCCAGCTTGGAATCCTCCCGTATCGACGAAGCCATCGGTTCGGGCCGAGCGCCCAATATCATCCAGATCGAAACTCCCACCCCCCCACTCAAGAATTCCAAAAAAATCCATAAATTGCTTGCGGGGATTGTCGTCGGCGGTTTCGCCCTCGGCCTGGCGTGGGCCTTTGCGATCGAACTTTTCCTCGACCGCTCCGTGCGTCGCCCGGCGGACATCGAGCGGACGCTTCGCCTCCCGCTTTTTCTTTCCATCCCGCTGCTCAGCGGCAAACAGGCGAAACTCGCTTCCACCAACGTTCCGCGATTGCCCGGGCCGGCCACCGGCAAAGACTCGGAACTGGCGAGGATAACGGAGGGTGCCGATCTGGCGTTGACACCCTATTACGAAACCTTGCGTGATCGTTTAATCAGTTATTTCGACACCCTGAACGTCCGTCACAAACCCAAGCTGGTGGCCGTCACCGGGCTCGGCAAGGACACCGGGGTCACCACCCTGGCCGCCGGTCTGGCGCGCAGTTTTTCGGAAACGGGGGAAGGCAACGTACTGCTCGTGGACATGACCCAGGGACAGGGCTCCGCGCAACACTTTCACAAGGGTGCCACCGTGGTCGGATTGGAAGAGCTCCTCGACACCAAGCAGTCCGCGCAAGTGCAGGACAACCTTTATGTCGTCTCCGAGAATTCGAATAGCGACCGGCTGGCCAAGGGCATGCCGCAGCGTTTCAACCAGCTGATCCCCAAACTCAAGGCCAGTGATTTCGATTATATCATCTTCGACATGCCGCCGATCAACCAGATCAGCGTCACGCCGCGTCTGGCGAGTTTTATGGATATGATGTTGCTCGTGATCGAATCGGAAAAGACCGATCGGGATGTTGCCCTCCAAGCCAGCGCCATGCTGGCGAAGTCCAAGGCACCCGTGGGCGTGATCTTGAACAAAACGAAGACTTACATCCCGCCTTCCCTGCATCAGGATCGCGAATCCCTTCTCGGCGGGTGAAAAAATTCAGGAGTGCGGCGACGTGTCGCCGCTTTGAAAGCGGTGACACGTCACCGCA
>JAYVMJ010000583.1:0-2233 GCA_043759025.1 Verrucomicrobiota bacterium
GAGGTGCTGGTGCGCATTCAAAACGGTGATTCCCCCCCGCTCAGTGTGGACCGCGTGATATTTAAACGGCGCGATCTCCATCTCGCGTTCGTGGCGCAGTCTGCCGGGACGTACCAGTTGCTTGCGGGCAATCCCCAAGTCGCCCCGCCCCACTACGATCTCGCGGCCTTTGCCGATGACCTTCACGCGGCGAACGCCACCGACGTCACTCCCGGCGCGATCGAGCCGATGCCTGGTTATCATCCGCGCGAATCGCTCGGATCGCAGGCGGTGCCGGATGTCCCGCTCACCGGCGCACCCATCGATACGACCGGTTGGACACGGCGCAAATCCATCACTCTCAGCCGGGCCGGAATTCAGGAACTCGAAATCACCCCCGCTATCCTCGCGAAAGCCCGGACCGATTTCGCGGATCTTCGCGTGCTCCACGACGGAAACCAAATTCCGTATATCCTCGAGCAACCCACGCTGGCGCGTGCACTCACCGTCACGCCGGTTTCATCGCCCGATCCCAAACGTCCTTCCGTCAGCGTGTGGCAACTCCGCCTCCCGCAAAAAGGAATACCGTTGCGCCGGCTGGTGCTTTCATCCCCGACGCCGTTGTTTCAACGCGACTTTCGCGTCTTCGAAAAAATCGCCGGTGAGGAGGGCGGTGCCTACGAACCCACCCTCGCCTCGGCCGAATGGCATCGCACGCCTGACCCTGGCGTCCCTGAAACGCGCGTACTGGAAATTCCTGAGCGGACGCGCACGGACACGCTCTGGATCGAAACTGACAATGGCGACAACCCACCCGTCAAGCTCGGAGCGGTTCAGGTCGTTTATCCGGTGGTGCGCCTGATTTTCAAAACCGACGGCACCGATGGCTTCACCCTCGTGTACGGAAATCCGGCCGCGAACGCCCCGCGCTACGATCTCAGTCTCGTCGCGACGAAACTGCTGACTTCCCCTCGTAACCTCGCCACTGCGGACGCTGAAGAGGCGGAATCCGCTGGCGCATCAAAACCCTTTGCCGGCTTGAATGGCGGCTACGTTTTCTGGGTCGCGCTCGGGCTCGTGGTCGTCGTGCTCCTCGTCGTCGTCGCAAAATTACTCCCGAAACCGCCGGCTGCGTAACGTTAAATCACGCCGCTCCGGCGAGGCCTCGCACAGTTTCCGGCCGCGTTCGTATGATCGACTAAACAAATTGCCGCCCCGCCACACGGCCTCTTGCTTTTGGAGGGACGTTTCCTAGGTTACGGCGCATGTTGCCCAATTCATTCTCATTCGGTCGCGGTCGGGTATGGCGGATTGCGTCCATCGTCGTCGGGGGCGCGCTTACCCTCTCCTGCCCGGCTGTCCGCGCCGCCAGCGAAACGGTCGAAATGGACACCGATCTCCACAGCACGGTCGGGAAACTCAAGGTGGCCGTCCGCCAGGAAGCACCCGAGATCGATCCGGCGTCTGATGAGGGTCAACAAGCGCTCGCCCGCATGAAATTGCCCCCCGGCTTAAAGGCGTCGCTGTGGGCCGCGGAACCCATGCTCGCCAATCCGGTGGCGTTTAATTTCGACGAAAAAGGCCGCGCGTTTGTCGCGGAGACTTTCCGCTACCGCACCAGCGTTCTCGATATCCGCGACTATATGTGGACGTTGGAAGACGATCTCGCGAACCGCAATCAGGCGGATTTTCTTGCGAGCATTCGCAAGGATTTCGGCGAAGCAGGCATTAAGGAACTTTCCAAGGAAACGGAGCGGGTCCAGTTGATCGAGGATACCAACGGTGACGGCGTGGCCGATAAATCCACGGTCTATGCCGAAAACTTTCGCTCACCGATCGACGGCATCGCGTCCGGCGTCCTCGCGCGGCACGGGGAAGTTTGGTTCACCGATATTCCCGCGCTCTGGAAGTTCACCGGGAACGAAAAAGCCGAGACGCGTACGGAACTGTTTCGCGGATTCGGTCTTCGCTTTAACTTCACCGGACACGACCTCCACGGCTTGATCTTCGGACCCGACGGGCGGATCTATTTCAGCATCGGCGACCGCGCCGCCAGCGTCAAAACGAAGGAAGGCACCATGATCGAGGCGCCGGACACCGGCTCCGTTTTTCGCTGCTATCCCGATGGTTCACACCTCGAACTCTTCGCCACCGGCCTGCGCAATCCGCAGTCCCTGCTCTTCAACGAATACGGCGACCTCTTCACGGGCGACAACGACTGCGATCTGGGGGACCAGGAACGCCTCGTCCACGT
>JAYVMJ010000584.1:0-2252 GCA_043759025.1 Verrucomicrobiota bacterium
TTTATCCGTGGGCTGAATAGCCGGGTTTCCCGCCGGTGGTCGAATGAGCTACAGATTGCCAGCGGGGAAAAATTCCCAACACTTTTTTTATGTCACCCAAAGCCCTCCTGGCCGGCGGTAGTGGATTGATCGGCCGCGCGCTCGCGAAAAGACTCATTAAATTGGGTTGGGACGTGGTTATCCTCACGCGTTCGCCCCAAGTCGAAACGACGGGGCGCGAGGTTTATTGGAACGCCGAGACGGGCGGCCCGTGGACTGCGGAGCTCGAGGGAGCAGTGGCTCTGGTGAACTTTACCGGGCGGAGTATCAACGGTGTGTTTACCTTGGAAAATTGCCGGGAGATCATGGACTCGCGGCTCCACGCCGTGAAGGCGCTGGGCAAAGCGGTGGCGAAATGCAAAAAGCCACCGGCCGTGTGGGTGCAATGCAGTGCGGCGGGTTATTACGGTGGCACGGGCTTGGGGCTTTGTTACGAGGATTCTCCCGCTGGGCACGATTTTTTGGCGGAAGTTTGCATTCGGTGGGAGGCCGCCGTGGACGCGTTGGAGTTGCCGACGACGCGGCGCGTGATCATGCGTCTGGGAATGGTGTTGGATTTGCGTGGTGGCGCTTATCCACCATTAGCGAAATTGACGAAGCGCTTTTTGGGCGGCACGGCGGGGCGCGGCCAGCAAGGCGTGCCATGGGTTCATCACAAGGATGTCACGGAGGCTTTTGTTGAAGCAATGCAACGGCCGGAGATGGTCGGGCCGTACAATATTTGCGCGCCGGATCCGGTGACCAATGCGGATTTTATGCGCGCGATGCGGCACTCGTTGATCAGGCCGTGGTGTCCGCCCGCGCCGGCGTTCGTGGTGCGATGGGTCGCGCGGCAGCTGATGGAAACCGATCCGCAATTGGTGTTGGGCGGACGCAGCTGTTCGCCGTCACGGCTGTTGGAACGCGATTTCCCCTTTGAATTTCCCGACCTTCGCTCGGCCTTGCGGGACCTGGCGAAATGGTAGTGGAGCGTTGCGGAGGCGTTGCGTTTTCGTCGTGGTGGGCCATCGTCTTGTCGAAGATCCCATTCCACCCCAATGATCGACCAACCGACTTCCGGCAGAATTCATTCGTGCCGGTGTAATCCGAGGTGAACCCGCTTTTTCTCTGGCTTCCGTGGGTGTTGCTGGGCTTGGCGCTGGGCGTTGGATTTTGGTTAAGACAGTGCCATCGCGCCGAGCTGAGCGCGGCGCGAAGCCACGCTAGCGAACAACTGGCGAAGACCCAGACGAGGTTGCGGCGCATCAGCCAAGCGGTCGAAAGCACGAGTGATGCGGTGGGAATTGGCGACATGGAGGGAAACTCGCTCTACCACAATCGGGCGCACATGGAGATGTTTGACTACACCGTGGACGAACTGAACGCGGTGCCGGAAACCGGCGTGCTTTTTGCCGATCCCAAAATTGCGCAGGAGATTCTCGTCAGCGTGAAAGCAGGCAATTCCTGGCGCGGCGAAACGGAAATCAGGACGAAAAGCGGTCAACGCATTCCGGCGTTCGTGCGGGCGGATATTATTCGTGACGAAGCCGGACAGTCCGTGGGCATCTACGGCGTTTTTGCCGACGTGACGGAGCGGCGGCGGATCGACCGGTTGCTGGAGGAAGAGCGGGCGCGATTGAAAGTCACGCTTCAGTCCATCGGCGACGGCGTGATCACGACGGACATGGGCGGATGCATCGTGTTGATGAATCCAGTAGCGGAAAAACTCACCGGTTGGACCCAGTCGGGGGCCGCGGGTTATTTGCTGCAGGAAGTATTGCCATTGTTGGACGAGCGTTTCCGCTGCCCGCTGGAAAATCCGGCGTTGCGGATGATTCGATCCGGCGGAAAAAACCGGCAAGTCCAGACGTCGGTGTTGGTGGCGGCGGACGGCTCCGAGAGATTTTTAACCGGGAGCACGGCGTTCATTCGCAGCGGCCACGGCGACCTCGTCGGAATCGTGCAAGTGTTGCGTGATGTCACTGAGGAAAGAAAACGGGCGGCGGAAGCGGCGCGGACGGGAAAACTGGAATCGCTCGGTTTGCTCGCCGGCGGCATTGCGCACGATTTCAACAATCTGCTCACGGCGATGACGGGAAATCTTTCGCTGGCGCGCATGGAGCCGGGCCTTTCCGACTATGTGGCGCAGCGACTCGGCGAGATCGACAAGATCGTCTGGCGCGCGCGTGATTTGACCGAGGGGCTCAAGACGTTTGCGAAGGGCGGTGCGCCGC
>JAYVMJ010000585.1:0-7792 GCA_043759025.1 Verrucomicrobiota bacterium
GCGGCGAGCTGTACTGGAGGATCGAAAAATTTCCGTCGAAAGCGGCGGCGGCGGCGGCCGCCGGTCCGTGGTCTTTGGTGGCAGAATCTTACGACGCGACCTGGCTCTTTACGCTCGGACCCAAGGCCGGTTCAACCCCGAACGGCGTGAAAATGGCCGAGGTGGGACCGATCCCACGGGTAACCGCGAAGGAATATTTGCTGAGGATAAACGCGGCGAGCGGTCAGCCCGGAAGCACGACTCCGATCCACAGTCACCCCGGATCCGAGGCGTATTTTGTGCTACGGGGAATTCAGACGACTCGCAGTCCTCGCGGTTTGAGAAGCGTGAAGGCAGGTGGGGGCGAGCCGGCCAACGGCATTAATGTTCCAATGCGGGTGTCGAGCAGCGGGACGGAGGAACTTCAGTCTTTGGTTATGTTTGTCCTGGATGCTGCAAAACTCTTTTCTTCACCGGAGTGCTTTCCCGCGAAGGACTAACTGATTAGGCCGGCCTTGGATAAAATTCGCGAACTGGGTCGATGTGATTCACCGGTGCGCGTTGTAAGATGATTTTATTTTGTCCGGATCGTCATTCGGCGGCATCCTTAGGCAAAACCACCATGAGTACCGATGCTGAATTGCTCCAACGGTTTGTCGCGGACCGTTCAGAAACCGCCTTCACCGATCTGGTTCACCGCCATCTTGGGCTGGTCCGGGCCACGGCGTTGCGGCGAGTCGGTGGCGATGCCCACGCGGCGGACGACGTCACCCAACAGGTGTTCGTCTCGCTGGCACGAAATGCGTCCTCCCTCCGCAACCACGCGACACTCGCGGGTTGGCTGTACGTGACCACTCACCACGCGACGGCCGAGCTGGTCCGTCGCGAACAACGCCGCAAGCAGCGCGAAGCGGCCGCCTCTTCCAGGCACCTCACCGATTCCTCCGCCGGATCTCCCGACGATGCCGCGCGGCTGCGGCCGCTGCTCGACGACGCGCTCATCACCCTGAAACCGGACGAACGAGAGGCGATCGTATTGCGCTATTTTTCCGACCGTACCTTTTCCGAAATCGGAAAGGCGCTGCAACTCAGCGAAGAAGCGGCGCGCAAGCGGGTGGAGCGCGCGTTGGAAAAATTGCACGCGGTGCTGATCCGGCGCGGCGTCACGTCTACGGTTGCCGCTCTCGGCACGGCGCTGACTGCCGCCGGACTAGACTCCGCGCCGGCCGGCTTCGCCCTCAAGGTGGCGGGAGCCGTCCTGTCCAAGGCTGCGGCGCCGGCAGTGGTCACCTCTCTCGCCAGTGTTTTTTGGCCCGCCGCTGCGGCCGTCGTGCTGACGGTTGGGACGTTCTCCCTCGGATCCCAGCATCGCGCCAACATCGCCGTCGCGGCTGCGATCGCGTCGCGGGAGACAAATACGCGGATAGCGGCGGTTGCGCTTGAAGCCGAAAACCGGCGTCTCGCGGGTGATCTCGCACAGGCTAATTCGTTGGCAGTCGATCGCGCCGCACCGGTTCCGTTTCAGGCTGCCCACTCGGCGACACCTGTTCTCCTGCGCCCTGCTCTTCCTGGAGAATCGGTTTCGGTCGATACTGAGGGCAGACTTTCTTGGAATGGCGACCGCATTACGCTGGACGAATTTCTCCTCAGACTTGTCCATTATCAGGCATCGAACAGTGAATCCCGGCTCGTGGTGAAAGCCAACGGTGCGCTCTTTTCGCAACTTAACTATGTCCTCGAGGAAGCTCGCAAGGCTGGGATCAATCATTTGGTGATCGAAAGCGACGCCCTGCCCGACGACGGCAGGCAGCGGAACACTTGGTTCTGAAAGCGAAGGCCCTATGCGCGCTTCTTCGATCTTCCGGTTCCTCTCGCTCGCGGCCGTGGTCGTCGCCGTCGCGCTTTGGTTTCACGAGCGATCCACGGCGGCGGATTTGCAAAACCGGTTTGCCGACCTGCGCAAACAGGAGCAACAGGTTTCCCGCCTACTCGCCGAGCGCGATCGGCTCCGCAAAAAACTCCGCGCTGCCGTGGTGCGGACTAGCAGCTCTCGTGCGTTCCCTGCGGATCGTGAGGCTCGTCGTCCTGATGCTCCGGTTGCACCCGCCGAATTTGTGATCGGCACCTGGATGCCCGCCGCGGCTTGGAGAAACGAGGGCCAGTCCACTCCGTGGTCAACGGTTTCCACCCTGCTGTGGGCCGCGGCCGGCGGAGACCTCGCCGCGGTGGAAAACATATTCGAGTTCGGTGATGATGCCCGCAGCAAGGCGCGGGCATGGTTCGAAGCGCTGCCGCCCGCGACGCGCTCACTTTACGCCACACCTGAGGATCTGGTGGCCAGCGTCACGATGGGAAATATCCCCCCGACGGCCGCACAATTGGCCTGGTTTCACCAGACTGATGCCGAGCACGCGGTCGTCGGGGTGATGTTGGCTGGTTCGGTTTCATCTGTTCCCGAATCAACCCCAACGGTCGAACCGTCCGTCGGCAACGCACCGCCTTCCTTGACCCGGCAAAGCCCGAACCGGCTGGCCGTACTTAATCTCCACAATACGTCCGGTGGCTGGCGGGTGATCGTGCCCGCACCCGCCATCGACGGGATGGCCAAAATGCTGCGCACAACGACGGCGCGGTGAAGTCCCGCCTAACGGGAACTGCGATCAATTCCGCAAAAGAGTGAGCAGTTGTTTATCCGGTTGAACACGGGGGACGTGCCGCAACGCCCAGCCGGCCAGGGCGCCGAGCACAGGCTTTAGATCGGTGCCTTTTGCGGTGAGTGTGTAGGCATAACGAGGGGGATTTTGCTGGTAGGCTGCACTTGCGATCAGGCCCGCCTCTTCCAATCGAACCAGCCGGGCGGCCAAAATATTCGTCGGAATGCCTTCCGGTCCGGCCAGAAATTCGCCATATCGAGTTTTGCCGCGAAACAGATCCCGGACGATCAGCAGGGTCCAGCGGTCGCCCAGCAGGTCGAGCGAGCAGGCCACGGGGCACGGTGATCGGAATGAGCTGGAGGGAGGCTTGGCGCGTGGTGATTTGGGCATTTGCGAAACGCTAATTTGTTACTTGCAAAATACAAGTCATGAGCAAACAAGGAGGCCGTTACTTGCAAAATACAAGTGACTAAATCTGAAACCACCGCCTTTCCGGCACAATCTCCATGAATGGTTCTGAATTGATTTCTCCCGCCCGGCTTTCCGCAGGGGCGTTTTTTATCGTCGCCTTGAGTATCCTGCTGGTCGCCGTGCATACGGGCATCCTCGCCTTGGCGGCACAGCGCACGTCATTGTCGTCCTCCGTTAAGCTCAAAGCGCCGCTCCTGGCCGGAACATTGCTGGCTGCGTGGCTTGCGTGGGCCCTGGTGGCCGAAAGCACACGTGTTGTGGTGGCGGAGCTTCCGCCCCTGGCGGGTCGGGTCGTGCAGCGGCCGGCGCTGTTGCTCGCCATGTCCGGGATGATGGCGCTTGGGATCACGCTGCTTTTAGTTTCGAAAACCATGCGCACGATCAATGCGGCGACGCCGCCCGAATGGCTGGTTGGCGTGCAGCTTTATCGCGTGGCGGGCGCAATATTTCTTTGGCCGTTCCCGGCCGGCAATGCGCTACCCGCGGGGTTTGCCCTGCCGGCGGGGATTGGCGACGTGCTGACCGGGATTGCGGCGCCATTTGTGGCGCTCGCGCTCGCGAGAAATCGCCCCGGCGCCCGCACGGCTGCCGTGGCCTGGAATTGGTTTGGCATTCTGGATCTGATCGTCGCTCCCGTCGCGGCCGTGCTGACCCAATCAACCAATATCGGTCGATTCCCGCTCGTGATCGTTCCGTTGTTTCTCGGACCACCGCTCGGAATTCTCACTCACGTCTATTCGCTGCGGAATCTCGCCGTTAATCGCGAAAGGTGACGCTGGGCGCCGCGCGAACCCAGATTACTTCGTCACCTTGACCACGAGATAGAGACAGGGGTTTGACACTTCCGTGAACCAGTGGGGCACACCATTGGGAATGACGATGATGTCGCCCTTCGTGAGTTGATGTGTCGTGCCGCCGGTGATTTTATCGCCGCGAATTTCCCCCGCTCCGGTCTTCTTCGGGTTTTCCAGGGTGCCGCCGGTGACGACAGTCGCCGAACCTTCAGTGATGTAAAGAATGTCGGTGTCGTGCTCGTGGTATTCCACGATGCCCGGCACGACGCGTCGTCCAGTTTGAATTTTATAACTGCTGTTGATCAACAACGGCAGGCCCTTGGCGAAAGCGTTATCCACCTTGCCGTGCTCGATCACGACGGTGTCGGTGGGCGGCGCTTCAGTCTTTGGTGCGTCGGCGGCGAGGGCAGTGCGAACAAATCCAAAGGTGAGCAGGACGAGGAGAACGGCGGTCTTCATGATTCGATTTCGGGGTTAGGGGATCTTGCGGGAGTCGGATGGCGATTCCCGCGCTCATGAGATGCGATACAAACGAATGACCACGCGAGCTGCAAGTCTGCGCCGGGCATCAAAGCCGTCGCACCGCCGTATTCAGCATCACGCTGGATTCTGGTGCCTACGTTTCAAAGCGCGGGCGATCGAAACCAAACAGAGCAGTAAAATGCCCATCACGCCGCAGGTCGCTGGTTCGGGAACCGCGGAAAGGGGGGAGCCGGATACTTTTATTCCGAACGGTTCAGACCTCGATCCCAGCGCGTCGTCATCATATTCACGAAAATCACTGATGTCGTACAAGGGAGTCAGCAAAGGTTCGGTCGAACCGTAGCCGTATGGAATGAAGCCGCCCCGAAGAAACAAGGTGGAACTTCCGGGTGCCAAATCCCAATTGAGCGAACCTACGCCCTGCCATTTGACGGGTGCATCTACTTGAACGCAGCTGAAGGATTTAGAGAATCCAAAACCGAATCCGTTTATCGGTTCCGTCCGGAGGATTTCCACGGCATGATCGCCCTGGCCATTGATCCAAGCGCTGATGGATTCGATTCGCGTCGCGTCCGGGAGGTCGAAAGCGACGCTGACGCTCGAATCGCCGTTATATTCAAGGGGGCCGCCGCCGGGATGGGCGAACAGTAGATTTGTAGCGCGGCTGGTGTGGCCACCGAGAAAAACGCCGCCTACTAAAAAGCAAGGATCGCACGATCCGAACGCCACCAGAAATGGATGGAAGAGTGGGGAGCATAAAAAAAGGAGTCATCCAACCATCGAGTCCATGGGAAAATTTGCCCATTGGGGCGATGCCTTTCCGGTTATACAGTTTTCCATTACTTCCCCAGCTCGGGCCGAGGAACGGTTTTGAACCTCGTTTGCCGATTCCGTGCGCTGCCGTTTGAGCTGCGCTACTTGCCCGGATTCGCGGCCGGACTTGGGGCGTGGGATTGGTCCTCGATGCCGAGGATGTTGAGTTCGCCTAAAGTGATGCGACCTTCGCGCACATCGTCCGCATCGCGCAGCGTGGGAATGGTCGTTTCGCGTCCGATCGTGGGACCTGCGGCGAGCATCATCGTCGGCAACGCCTGGGCCATCGATTTGCCGTTGGCGGGGAGCCCGATCCTGGTCTGCCAGTAAATGATCGGCTTGTCGGTTTTCGCGGTTTTGTAGTCGAACGCGGTGACAATAATCCCGTAGATCGGATCGCTGGCACCGTCGAGAATTGTTTCGACCAGATGAGAGCGGAAATTTCGCCGGAAAACTTCCGGGCCGAGTACTCCGGGAAACGACGGCGCAGCGATGTCGTCGGCTGGGTTGTATCCGAGGAACCACAACAGATCGCCGCTCTGCGGCTGGAGGCAGCCCCATTGCACGACCAGGAACAGTGCCGGTTCATGCGTCCCATCGGCCGCGCTGAGATAACCCTGTTTGGCGAGAACCCGCGTCACGAACTGTTCCATGGTTTTTTCTTCGGGCAGTTCGTCGCCGCGAATCGAACCGAGTTTGCAGCCCAGCGATCGTCCAAGAAAATAAACCGGTGCTTTTTCCGTCGGGGGAGTGACGGCGTGTCCTTCCGTAGTCACATCGGTCACCACAATCACATCGCCCCAATGTCGCGAAAAGAGGCTGAACCCGGCGCACCGGATGCAAAGACCGCCCAGAATTGCGGCGGCCAGCATCAGCGAAGTGAAGCATCGATCAATTCTCATGGGGTAAGTCTGTTTTAAAAAAGGGCGGTCACGGTCGGCCGGGATCGGGGATGAAATTCGAATCGTTCGGCCTTCTCCCTCAGATCCCAAGAAGAATCATTGGTGCCGGCTGATCTCGAATTAGATTATAGTCCGGCCTTTTTCCCGGCAGCGATCACCGCTTCATAGGCGGATTTGCGCTGATAATTGTCGTCAAAGAGCAGCGGGCTTGATCGGCGTCGCCAAGAATCGGCGTCGCGGAGACCCCAAAACGTTACTCGCGTTACGGCAGCACGGTTTTTGACAAATATGTCGAAAATTTCACTGTATCGTTTCGCTAGTTCGTACTGCTGGGACGCCGTGAGCGGGGGAGGAGGTGGGCCCACGGGTGCGCCGCCCGGCGGAATGACCATCATTCCGGAGAAGATCGTTTGCTGTGGGGGGGTGAGAACTTTGCCGATTGCGTCCGCGTTGTCGGCGCGGATTTCCCGGATGTGATGAAATTCGCCGGAGGAAATGGCGTCGCCGATCGCCTTGTCTGTCCGGTCGACGATCGGAGTGAGCTGGGCGAGCTGGGTTGCGGTGAGGCTCAACTTCGACTTCAACATTTCAATCGTGGGAAAAAGACGGGGGCGCCAGTTGTCGGTTGGGGCGCCGACTGCGCCGGTGACGTGGGCGTTGCGAATCACTTGTACATCGAGTTCGGTAACCATGACTTTCAGACCGAGCGTGGCAAACATCCGGATAGTTTCGTCGATCTTCTCGGTCCTCGGCGTGGTAAGATTGTAGTGGCCCTGCAAGCCGATGCCGTCGACGCGGGCACCCTGTTCGCGGAGGTATTTGACGAGTTCGATCGCCCGGGCGCGTTTGGCGTCGTCGGCGTCGAGATTGTAGTCGTTGTAATAAAGCTCGGCATCGGGATCGGCGTCGTGCGCCCACTTAAATGCCAGCGCGAGATATTCCTTCCCGATCAGGCGATAAAAAATGGAATCGCGGTACTCGCCGGTGTGATCGGCGATCGCCTCGTTGACGACATCCCAGCCGTGGACTTTGCCCTTGAAATGGACCGCCACGGTCGTGATGTGGTTTTTAAGTCGTGCCAGCAGGATTTCCTTGGTGAGTTTTTCCTGGCCGGCGTCTGGTTTTGAAACCCACGAGGGCAACTGGGAATGCCAGCAGAGATTGTGTCCGATGGCGGTGAGATCGTGTTGGCGGCAGAAATCGATGAACTGATCGGCCTGCTTGAAGTCGAAATCATTGTTTCGCGGTTCAACGGCTTCCCACTTCATCGCGTTTTCCGCGGTTGCACAGTTGAACTCGCGCTCGATCAAAGCGGTTGCCTGCGGATCGGAGCCGTCAAACTGGCGGGGATTCAACGCGACACCCACGAGGAAAGCATTTTTAAACGTGTCTTTGAGCGTGACCGAAGCGGGCGCAGCTGGAGCGTGGGGCTCCGGGGAGGTGGCGGGGGAGGCCGGCGTTTCAGCGAATACGCTTGATGTCAGGGCGACGGAAGCGGCTGCAAATAACGGAGAAAAATGGAGACGGGAGAAAGCGAAGGCCATGGAATCGTGAGGGGTTGGGTGGCGGTAACATTGCCATTTATCAGGGAAGCTGGAAATGGGTGGATTTCACCTTTCAAACTGGACTAACAATTGACCAAACGCGGCCTTCCAGCGACTTGTCCATGCGGCGATTGACGCATTTTTTGTAATTT
>JAYVMJ010000586.1:0-3330 GCA_043759025.1 Verrucomicrobiota bacterium
CCGCTGTTGCTCAGTAAAATGGCGAGATCGCCTGAAGCGCAGAGTCCGAGATCGCCGTGCAAGGCCTGGGTCGGATCGAGAAAGCAGGACGGCACGCCAATGCTATTGAGGGTGCCGGTCAGTTTTTCGGCGATGTGCGCATTCTTTCCCACGCCGGAGAAAATCACTTTATTGCCGGTCTTTACCACGGTTTCGACGGCGCGGACCACCTGCACGAAATTTTCATCCAGCACGCTCGCGGTGGCGTCGATGGCCTCGCGTTCGATGGCAAGACAGTTGCGGGCTTTGGCTAGGATGGTCTTGTCGTCGAGCGGCATCTAAAACTTGTATTGGTGGAACGCTGCCGCAAATCTAGCGGTCGATCATTTCCGTTCAATTCATTTCCTTCATGCCCCGTTTCCGCCGCGTCATTCATCGCCTCTTCCTGCCTTTGTTGGGCGTGCTAGCGCTTGGGTTCGCCGGTTGTTCCGACAACGACCACCTCACTTCTGCGAGTGAGCTGGACGAACCGGGATATCGCGAGGGTGAGGCTCTGCTCAAGACGGGCCGTAAGCAGGAGGCACTGACTGCCTTTCTCAAGGTTATCAGCAAACGAGGCGATGATGCACCCGAATCGCATCTCGAACTCGGTTTGTTGTATCTCCAGCACATTAACGATCCGCTCGCGGCGATCTATCATTTTAAAAAATATCTCGCGCTTCGTCCCAACAGTCCGCAGGCCGCGCTCGTCAAACAGCGGATCGATGCGGCGATTCGAGAATTTGCCCGAACGATTCCCGCCCAACCGCTCGAGGGGCAGCCGCAGCGGGTGGATCTGGTGGCGGCACTCGACCGCCTAAAACAGGAAAATGAGGCGTTGAAGCAACAGCTCGTGGATGCGAAAGCTGGCCGCAATGGGCTCGTGGCAACGCCGGCGGACGCTCCGGCCGCCGCCGCGCCGGACGTTGACGCGGAACCGGCATCGCCCGTGTTTAGTATTCCTTCCACTACGATGCCGACGGTTCGCACCCGGCAGGCAAACCAATCGGCGGCGCGTGAAACTATTCCGACCGTGCGGACGAAAGCGACTCCTCCGGCCCGGGTTGCGCCGACGAGGCCGGCCGCCGCTCAAACCGCCGCACCGGTCGCGGCGCCTTCGCGTCCGATGGCGGGGCGACGATACACGGTCCGTCCAGGCGATTCGTTATCGAAGATTTCCATGCAATTTTATGGTAACCGCACCAAGGTCCATGAAATTTTTGCGGCGAATCGCAACGTAATGAAGAGCGAAGCCGGTTTGCGACCGGGAATGGAAATCAAATTGCCGTAGCCCGATTGTTATTCGGCTAGTCCTTGTTCGAGATCGGCCCTCAAATCGTCCGCATCTTCGATTCCCGTTGAGAGTCGCAGCATATCCACCGGGGCCGGACTATTGGTCCCTTCGACGCTCGCGCGATGTTCGATCAGACTTTCCACTCCGCCAAGCGAGGTGGCGCGTTTCCATAGTTGGGTGCGAGCTGCCAAGCGGATGGCTCCGGCCTCGCCACCTTTGACGCGGAGAGAAAGCATTCCACCGAATCCGCCTTGCATTTGCCGGGCGGCCACGGCGTGGCCGGAAGCGCTCGGCAGGCCGGGATAAAGCACTGATTCGATCCTCGTGTGTTTGGAAAAATGCTCGGCGATCTTTTGCGCGTTGCGACAGGCGGCGGGTACGCGGACGAAAAGCGTGCGCAGGCCGCGTAGCGACAGCCACGCCTCAAACGTCCCCAAAATTGCCCCGCCATTTTTTCTCACCTGCTTGATGCGTTGCCAGAATTCATCGTCTTTTGCCGTCACCAAGGCGCCGGCGATCACATCCGAATGACCGTTGAGATATTTCGTCGCGGAATGCATGACAATGTCGGCGCCCAGCGCAATCGGTTGGGTCAGCACCGGAGATGCCGTGGTCGAATCCACGGCGAGTTTCGCTCCGGCGCGATGCGCAATCTTCGCCGCAGCGGCGATGTCGGTGATCAGCCACGTGGGATTCGCGGGCGTTTCGATCCCCACCAATTTTGTCCGACCGGCTTGAACGGTTCGGGCAATTTCGCTGGAATCGGAGGCGTCAACGAAGTCGACCTTCAAGCCCCATTCCGTCGGGTAACCCGTCAACCACTGGCGCAATGCCCCGTACATGACTTTGGGCCCGACGACGTGATCACCCGGCTTCAGAGCGAGAAACGCGCTCGTGGCGGCCGCCATCCCAGAGCTGAACAAAGCCGCGCCGGCTCCGCCTTCCAAATGATTCAACAGCGCCTCCGGCTGATCGAACGTGGGATTGTCCGCGCGGGCATAAACGCGACCGGAGCGAAACTGATTATCTTCGTCGCGCAGATAAGTTGTCGCCGGCTGAATCCCGGGCGAGATGGCGCGGGTCTGATCGTCAATCCAACCCAGTGCTTGGGCAGCGGCGGTAGCTGGTTGGAAGGACTTTGGCTCCATGGAGAGTTGCCAAAGAGTGAATCAGACGACCTGCCAAGTTGGATTGCGCATTAACGATGCTTTTTCTGTCGAATGTATTGGTGACGCACAATGCAGTGCGGTCTTCGCTTTCCGGTCTCCCAATGTCATGAAGATAAAAATGTGCGGGGAACTCATCGGCTATCAATACCTTGACATTCTACATATCACGAACGTAGAGAATAGGAATTATATGAATCCGGATAAATCCGATCTTCTCCAAGGCACGCTGGACTTATTGATCCTCAAGGTCATTGGCTTGGGTCCGATTCACGGTTACGCCATTTCGAAACGAATTCAGCAGGTTTCCAATGAGGTGTTGTGCATTCAACAAGGTTCTCTCTACCCGGCTTTGCACCGACTGGAAAAACGCAAATGGCTCCGGGCTGAATGGCGCAGTGCGGAAAGCGGACGTGAGGCCAAATTTTATGAACTCACTGCGGCAGGTCGCAAACAGCTCCTTGCTGAGGAATCAGAGTGGGAGCGTTTGTCTGCGGCGATCGGATTGATCATGAGGATAACTCAATCATAACATAGTCATGAGCTGGCTCCCGGCTTTGTTTCGCAGGAAGGCACACGAGCAAGAACTCGATGCGGAGTTGCGTTTCCATCTTGAAAGTCGAATCGATGAAGAAATTGCTGCCGGAATGAATCCGGCGGAAGCCCGCCGCCAGGCGGTAATTGATTTCGGCGGTTTGGAGCAAATCAAAGAACAGTGTCGCGATACGCGAAGAGGACAATGGCTGGAAGAAACTCTTCAGGATATCCACTATGCCTTGAGAGGGTTGCGACGATCACCCGGTTTTACATTGACGATGTTGGCGACAATCGCCGTCGGGGTGGGATCAGCCG
>JAYVMJ010000587.1:0-13387 GCA_043759025.1 Verrucomicrobiota bacterium
GGACTGCGCGGCGTAGGTACGTTCGCGGCGGAAAACAGGGAGGGATTTGGCGCATCACTGATGATTGCCGCAGCAAAAACGATGGAGGAAGCACAGGGGCTGCTGCTCGCGCGTTCGGTTCGTTATATTGTCATCCCGTCATGGGATCCGTTTTTCGACGATTTCGCGCAACGCTACCTGGCAAAGAACTACTCGAACCGGACGAGTCTGCTGGCGCAGGAATTGCGTCGATGGAATTTGCCGCCGTGGCTGCGTCCCATTCCCTACCAAATTCCTGTCGCCGGCGGGTTCGAGGGACAGTCGGTGCTCGTTTTCGAAGTGGTCGATGACCAAAGCCCGGCCGTGGCGGCCGGACGTCTGGCGGAATATCTGGTTGAGATCGGCGAGTTGGACCGTGCCATCGGTGTCGCGGAGACGCTGCGGCGCTTTCCCGGCGATGTGGGTGCCTTGGTGGCGAGAGCTCAGGTACAGGGCGCAAAAGAGGATGGACGCGGTGTCGCGGAGACGCTGGCGGCGTTGCAAGCCCGTCTGGCCAATGGTGCGGATCGTTTCCTGCCGTGGGACCGGCGTGTCAGTCTCGCCATCGTGCTGGCCCGAGCAAATCAGATCGATCCGGCACGCGAACAGTTGAAGCGGTGTCTGGTGGAGGCCGACGCAAAAAAATTGCGCTCGCTGACGACGGGATCGCTCTACGGGCTGGAGGTTTTGGCCAGAGCGTACAACATGAACACTCCCGATCCAACCATGAACGAGTTTGCGCTATCGCTGCTGCCGCAGGATTTGCGCGAACGATTGTGAGACCGTAAGCCGGGAAGAGGCGATTACGAGGCCGGAGCTTGAATAACAAGTGTGGGCGAGTTTGGGGTCCACTTTTGCTCGGTCACGATACCGTGTGGCCAGCGCACGTGAATCTTTGCAGGCGGATTGGCCTGCGTATAACCGAAAAAGCACGCCGCAGTGGATTGGCTGTAATAACCGGACCCCGCGTAGACCTCGCTGGTTTCGGTGGAACCATCCGAAAATGAAACGGTGATCCGCGCGCCGACCGCCGTGGGATTGCCGGCAGGTCCACGGAGAATGATGCGCAGGGGATGGTGCCCGGCCACGGCATTGTTTTGGAATGCCAGCATAGTGTTATTGTTGCGTGAGACCAAAAAATCCGGCCAGCCGTTTCCATCGAGATCGATTACCGCGAGCGCCTTGGCATCGGCGGATACAACGAGCCCGCTTTCCCTTGGCGTCACGGGAGTGAAGTGTCCGTGCCCGTCGCCAAGCAGCAACTGGCTCAGACCGCCGTCAAAGCGACCGACTGGAGTAATGGGCGCATAGGAATTTTGGACCGTATAAATATCCGCGTGGCCGTCGCCGTTGAAGTCGCCAGTGACCAAGCCTTGAAACGGCGAAATCTGCGCGATGCGGGGCAACGGCTCAAAGTGATACGTCCCGTCCGGCTGGCTGAGGAAGACGCCGCTGCGAAATTCCGTCGCCGCAAAACGGTCGGCCTTGGCGAGTTTGTCCTCGCCGAGGATTTCACCGAGCGTTGCGCGCTCGTATTGGTCCCACCGCGGATAGCGCTTGAGCACGGACGGCACGGCCGCGCCAAGATCACGGAGCGTTCGCCAGGGATAAAGCTTCTCGCCTTCGTAGTAGCCTTCGATGAGTTGCGTCGTCCCGTCGCCTTTGAAATCACCGGAGAAAAGCAGCGCGGGATGGGTTGGGTCGGCGTGGTATTGCGTGTTCAATCCCACGTTGCCGACCACGTAGTCCATTCGGCCATCACCGTTGAAATCCGCGGAAGCGAGGGAGGTCCACCAACCCGTGCCTGCGGCCGTGAATCCGGCTTTTTCGCTCTGGTCTTCAAAACTTTTGCCGCTGTTGTTGTGAAAATATTTCACGCCACCCCATTCGAGCGTGAGCAATAGATCAACCCAACCGTCGCCGTCGACGTCGCTCCACAAGGCGGCGGTGACCATGCCAACCTCGCGCAATCCCGGAGCGGCGGTGTCGGTGATGTCTTCAAATTTGCCGCCGCGGTTTGCCCAAAGCGTGCTGGTCGGAGCGTAGGGGTACTGGCCAGTCAGTACTCGTCCGCCCAGAAAAACGCCGAGTCGGCCGGTGTGATCGAAATCGGCCGCGGCGACGGCACCGATACTCGTCGTGAGTGCCGGCAGCGTTCCATCGGGCGCGGGCCGAAAGCCACCTTGTCCGTCGCCGAGGTACAGTTTCGGCTGCAGCTCGGTTGCGCCCGAGGGCAGCGCGTTGCCACCTTTGGTCACCAAGAGATCTTCCTTTCCGTCGCCATTAGCATCCAGGAAAAGCAGTGGTCCGTCGTCGACGCTACTGATGGGCATCATCAAGGCCGGGTCGATTTCCGTGAAGGTTCCGGTCGATGTGCGCGTCAAGATACTCGCGCGCGTCTGGGTCGTTCCGCCAATGGCAACGATGGCGGAAGGGCCGCTGTCCAATTCCCCAACCGCCAGACTCGGACCGCGGCGGTTGAGTTTAAGCGGCAGGAGAATCTGGCCGGCGGTTTCTGTGACGGGTTCCTCGCGTGAGGTTAACGCCAGCTTCGTCGATTTGCCGACTTCGGTGAACTGTCCGCCGGCAAATGGTTTGGGCGCGGATAGCGCAGGGGCCGGCGTCGACGGCTCGGTGATCGTGAACCGGCGGTCTACGGGCAGATTTTCAAATTCCTGAACGTGTCCGCTGGGCCAGCTTACGGTCAAACGTTTGATAACGGTGTCGGCTCCGAGTCCGAAGTGGACCATGGGTTCGCTGCTGGACATGTAGCCGCGGGACAACGCGAGCTGGCTGGCCTGAAGGCCGAGGGCGCTTTCGATTCGCACGGTCGCGCCGATTCCAAAACGATTGGAAATCGTCCCGCGTAGATCGATGTTCACGCGGTGTCCGGTCTCGTTCTGGTTGCGAAGAAACGTGACGCCTTCGCGATAATTGGAATAGACGAGATCGAGGTTTCCATCGCCGCCGAAATCGCCGAATGCCGCGCCGAAGCCCACTCCTTTTTGATCGAGACCCCACGCCGCGCTGCTGTCCTCGAATTGCAGGTCACCGAGATTGCGCAAACTGTGGTGAACCTCCTTGAGCGTCGGGGTCGCGTACATGATCCGGATGCGTTCCGCCGGTGTCTCAGCTCCTTGCATTTTTCTGACGACGTCCACGCCCGGATCGCGTGGAAATCCATTGGTCACGATGACGTCCAGGTGGCCGTCGTTGTCGAGGTCCTCGAGGCGGATCGACCAGGTCCAGTCGGTCGCGGCTACGCCGGCCATAAAGCCCGCCTCCAAGGCGCGGCTGGTTCCCGTGTTCAACAACAAGGCATTGCGGTGGTATTTGGGCGTCGTCGGCGCACCGTCGGGAATTTCCGCCGTGCGGGCGCGAAAATCAGCGGTCATGTGGTGGTCTTTCTGGTGCGTGGTCGAAGCCATGTCGGCCACGATGAAATCGATCAGCCCGTCATTGTTCACGTCGCCCAAATCCGAACCCATCGAGGAAAACGACGTGTGCGGCAGCGTTTGATTGTTGGTATCGGTGAACGTCCCGTCGCGATTGTTGTGATAGAGATTGTCGGGCGCGCCATAATCGTAGGCGACATAGAGATCGGGCCAGCCGTCATTGTCGTAATCCCACCACGTGGCGGAATGGCTCTGTTTTTCCCCGTAGATGCCCGCGTGTTGGGTGACGTTGGTGAAGGTCCCGTCGCGATTGTTATGAAAAAGATATCCGCGCTGGCCGTTGGGATGCGCGGTAATGTTCAGGATATTCACGGCGATATAGACATCGAGCCAGCCATCGCGGTCGTAGTCGCAGAAGGAGGCCATCACGCTCGAATCATTCACATCGAGACCGTAGGCGTGGGCCATTTCCTTGAACGTTCCGTCGCCTTGATTGATGTAGAGGAGATTCGGCGCGTTGTAGCGGCAGACATAAATATCGAGCAGCCCGTCGTTGTTCACATCAGCGAACGTCGCGCCCTGTTTCCAGACCATGGCGGCATCGCCTTTGTCGCCGACGCCCGCCTTGTCGGTCACATCCTCGAACTTCCAATTGCCAAGGTTGCGAAACAACCGGCAGCTCTCCGTTTTGCTCACGACAAAAATATCGGGTTTGCCGTCGCCATCGTAGTCGCCGACCGCCACGCCCGTGCCGACGGAACTCGTTTCAAACTCCTGGTAGAGCACACCCTTCATCTTGGGATCGGCGAAGTTGTTTTCCGTGCGCACGCTGGTTTGCTCGGGCGGGAGTTGTACGAACATCGTTTTCCCGGGGGTGAACGAACGCGGCGCGAGCGGCTGGTCGCTGATGCTGCCGGCCGGATCGGCGGCCTGGGCAATCGGAATGGCCGCGAGGATTCCCGCCGCGAGGGCGCAATGCGCGATAACCGACGCGGCAATCTTCTGCGACTTAAAGGAATAACGGATCATGGTGGCGACGGGGTGGCGGGAGCGGTGAAAACGAGCGACGAAGTATTTGGCAGATGATCATGCACGGTGATGGCGCCCGACGGCCAGCGGATCGAGATGCGCTTCAGGGGATTTGAATTGGGATAGCCAAAAAAACAAGCCGCCGTGGACTGACTATAATAACCGGAGCCGGCAAAAACTTCGCAGGTCTGCGTGGAGCCGTCGGCGAGTTCGGCGGTGATGCGCGCCCCCACCGCCGTGGGATTTCCGGCGGGACCGCGCAGGCTCACGCGCACGGAATTGCGCCCGGCGACCCTGCGGTTTTGAAACGCCAGCGTGGTGCTGTTGTTGCGGGAAATCAGAAAATCGGGCCAACCATCGTGGTTGAGATCGAGCACCGCCAGCGCCTTGGCGTCGCCTGTCACCACGAGGCCACTCTCGGCCACCGGTACGGCCGTGAAATGGCCATGGCCGTCGCCGCGCAGCAGTTGGCTGAGTCCGCCGTTATGACGACCGACGGCCGGGATCGGGGCATAGGAATTTTGCACCGCATAAATATCCGCGTGGCCATCGCCGTCGAAATCTCCGGCCACGATCCCTTGCAAAGGAGAGATCTGCGCCAGTCGCGGCAGCGGCTCGAAACGATACGTGCCGTCAGGTTGGCTGAGAAATACGCCGCTGCGCAATTCCGTCGCGGCAAAGCGGTCGGCCTTGGCGAGTTTGTCCTCGCCGAAAATCTCCCCAAGCGTGGCGCGGGCGTAGAAATCCGTCCGCGGATATTTTTTCAGGATGGCAGGCAACACCGCGCCCAAATCCCGGCGGCTGCGCCACGGATAGAGCTTGTCGCCTTCGTAGTAGCCTTCGATGAGCTGATTGGAACCATCACCCTTGAAATCGCCCGAGAAAAGCAACGCCGGATGCACGGTATCGGCGCGGTACTGGGTATTGAGTCCGGTATTACCGACAACGTAATCGGGGCGGCCGTCACCGTTGAAATCCGCGCTGGCCAGCGAAGTCCACCAACCGGTGCCCGCTGAGGCGAAGCCGGCTTTTTCCGTCCAATCCTCGAAGCCTTTGCCTTGGTTGTTGTGAAAATATTTCACCTGACCCCAATCGAGTGCGACGAGGAGGTCCGGCCACCCGTCGCCGTCCACGTCGCTCCAGAGTGCGGCCGTCACCAGGCCGACGTCGCGCAAACCGGGCGCGAGCGTGCCGGTGACGTCCTCGAATTTCCCCCCGTGATTCATGAGCAGCACGCTTTCCGGGGCGACCGGATATTGGCCGGGAATCAGCCGGGCGCCGATGAACAAATCAAGTTGCCCGTCGCGATTGAAGTCGGCGGCGACCGCCGCACCCGCACTGAGCGAGAGCGGCGGGAGCGTGCCGGCGGGCGCGGGCCGAAAACCGCCAGCGCCGTCGTTGAGAAACAACTTGGGTTGATAATCGGGCAGACCGGCGGGCAACGCATTGCCGCCTTTGGTCACCAACAAATCCTCCTTGCCGTCGCCATTGGCATCGAACCATAGCACGGGTCCGTCGTCGACTGTTCCCAGGGGCAGCAGCGCCGCAGTGTCGACCGGCACGAACCCGCCCGACGACGGGGCGGTGACGATTCGCGCCGGACTCACGGTCGTGCCACCGATCATGACGGTGGCGCGTCCGTCGCCGGAAATTTCACCGACTGCAAGCGCGGGACCGCGGCGATTGAAGCGCAGCGGCACGAGGGGTTGCACGGAAACTTCATCGACGGGCTCCTCGCGGGTGGGGAACTCGAACCCGCTGGCCTGGCTCACCTCGGTAAATTGCCCGGCGGGAGGGGGTGGCATTTCTGGCAATGGACTGAGACGAACGTTCGGTTCGGTGATGGTGAAATGTCGATCCACCGCGAGGTTTTCAAAAGTCTGGACGTTGCCGCTGGGCCAGGTGACGACGAGCCGGCGGATGTCGGTATCGTTGCCGAGGCCGAAATGAACCATGGGCTCGCTGCTGGAAAGATAACCGCGGGCCAGCCAGAGCTGACGGACTTGAATCCCGCTGGCGCTTTCAAGTCGCACCGTGGCCCCGATGCCGAAGCGGTTGGAAACCGTGCCGCGAAGGTCGATGACCACGCGATGCCCCGTCGCATGATCGTTGCGCAGAACCGTCACGCCATTTTGATAATTTGAATAAATGAGGTCGAGATTGCCGTCGCCGGCGAAGTCGCCGAAGGCCGCGCCGAAACTCACGCCCTTCTGGTCAAGGCCCCACGCTGCGCTGACATCTTGGAACTCCAAGTTGCCCAGATTTCGAAAGGCGAAATGGTTTTCGTTGAGGACTGGCGCCTCGTACATGATGCGGACGCGCTCGGCGGGGCTCTCCACTTGTTTCATCTTGGTGGAAATATCCACGCTGGGATCGCGGTTGTAACCATTGGTCACGAACAGATCGAGGCGGCCGTCGTTGTCCAGATCCTCGAAACGCACTGCCCACGTCCAATCCGTGGCGGCGATGCCGGCCAGAAAGGCGGCTTCGAGCATGTGGCCGGTGCCAGTGTTCAACAGGAGGGCACTGCGGTGCAGTTTCAGGGCGGCGGGGGAATTATCGATTTCCTGCGTGCGACCGCGGGCGTCGGCCGCGCTGCGCTGGTCTTTTTCGTGGGTCGCCGGCGCCATGTCGGCCACGAAGAAATCGATGAGGCCGTCGTTATTTACGTCGCCCGAATCCGACCCCATCGAGTAATAGGAGGTGTGCGGCAGAACCTGGTTGAGCGTGTCGGTGAAGGTGCCGTCGCGGTTGTTGTGATAAAGTTTATCCGGCACGCCATAGTCGTTGGCCACATAGAGATCGGGCCAGCCGTCGTTGTCATAGTCCCACCATGTCGCGGAGTGGCTTTGGGTTTCGCCCATGATACCGGCAGGATCAGTTACATTCGTGAAAGTACCGTCGCGATTGTTGTGGAAAAGATAACCCCGCTGGCCGCCGGGATGCTTGGCGGTGTCGAGGATGTTGGTTGTGATATAGACATCGAGCCAGCCGTCGCGGTCATAGTCGCAGAACGACGCCATCACGCTGGAATCCTTGACGTCGAGCCCGTAGGCATGCCCCATCTCCCTGAACGTGCCATTGCCTTGGTTGATATAGAGTAAATTCGGGGCGTTGAACCGGCAGACGTAAATATCGAGCAGCCCGTCATTGTTCACGTCCACGAAGGTCGAGCCGAGTTTCCAGATCATCGCGTCGTCGCCCTTGTCGCCGACGCCCGCCTTATCGGTTACGTCCTCGAATTTCCAATCGCCGAGATTGCGGAACAGCCGGCAGCTCTCGGTTTTGCTGACCACGAAAACATCCGGTCGCCCGTCGCCATCATAGTCGCCGATGGCCACGCCGGTGCCCAGCGATCCCCCCATGTATTCCTGATAGGATTCGCGCCACATTTTCGGGTCTGCAAAACGGTTCTCGGTGCGAATGCCGGTTGCTTCGGGCGGCAATTGGGTGAACATTGTTTTTCCCTGCGGAAAGGCGTGCGCGGCGAGAGGTTTTTCCGTGATCCCGGCGGGAAGGTCGGCGGCACGAACGGCGAGTGCGGCCAGCATCATCGCTATTGCGGCGAACCGGAGAAAGCCTTCAGCGGCAGCGCCCACCGGGAGACGTTGGGAGTGCTCGGCAACTGGCATGGTAAGGTCGCGATGGGACGAACCCCACTCCGGGGAGTCAAGTCAAGTTTTGGCGTCGGCGGAGTAGCAAGCGAGGTTGCCGAATAAGTACTTGGCTTGCCGGGTTCTTCCCTGTGCGATTGTCGGGGTAATTTCGAAACTTGCGCCAAACCGCTGCGCCCCCCTTTGAGCAAACCTTCCCGATATTCCTTTCTTGGCTGGCTGGTGATTCCACTCTGCGCGCTGGGATTTCTTTGCTGGATCAACACGATTCGCGTGCGCCACGTGGAATCTGTGTCCGCCATTGGCGATTCGACGGAGGTTAACCCGACCCCGGCGGCCGCTGCTGCTGGCGCCGCTCCGTCTGACTGGCGGCCGCGGTTGATTATTCCGGGGCACGCGAACAGCAGTTATGAATGGCTCGACCAGACGCGACAAATGTTCGACCAGCGGGAATGGCGGGTGCGCTCCATCGACTACGAGAATGCGCCGTTTGGCCGCGAAGTGTATGCCCCTTCCCCTTATCGTTGGTGGCTGGCCTTCGTTGCCGTCTGTAACCACTGGTTGACCGGCCACTCGTACGGTCAGTCCGTGGAGCGAGCTGCGCTTTTCGCCGATCCGCTGCTGCACGTTTTGCTGTTGATGAGCGTGGTGATTTTCGTTGCGCGGCATTTCGGCCTCTTCCCCGCCACGCTTTTGTCAGTGGGGGTGGCGGTGATTTTTCCCTTTGCCGGTGAATTCATTCCCGCCGTTCCCGACGATCGCGGCTTGGTGCAACTATTTGCCTTGTGGAGCATCCTCCCGTTGCTGGCAGGACTCCGTGTTCTCCATGCGGGTGCCGCCGACGCGACGCTGCGCGCACGGCGTTGGTTTTTCCTCGCCGGTATTTTAGGGGGAATCGCGCTTTGGATCAGCGTTGCGGGCGAAGTGCCGGTGCTCGTCGGTATTGCCATTGGCGGCCTGATGGCCGCGTGGGTGGCGCGGGACGCCGCGGCGAAAAGTGCGAACGCTCCGATCCCGATGGCCCCGTTGTGGCGCGCCTGGGCGCTCGGGGGAACGCTGGTCACTCTGGCCGCCTATTTAATTGAATATTTTCCGGGCCACATGGGCGTCTGGGAATTGCAGGTCATCCACCCGCTTTACGGACTCGCGTGGCTGGGACTGGGCGAGGTGGTGGCGTGGTCTGCGCTCTCCATTCAAACAAAGAAGTTCAAACGTGATGGTCGTTCCCTGATGCTGCTCGTGCTCGGCGTCGTGGCGGCGGCGGCGTTGCCGGTGGTGATGTGGCGCACAAAAAATCAGGGGTTTTTGGACATGGAACCCGCGGTATTCAAGTTGACGAAGATTTTGGATGGCGCCTCCGCCACCAGTTTCTGGGCGTGGTTGGTGCACGATGGCATTACGCTCGCCGCCGCCGCCGCCTTTTTGCCGATCCTGCTGCTCGGGCCGGCGATCTGGTTGCTCATACGTCGCGCGACGGGCGCGGGTCTGAGAGTCGCAATCGCGGTTGCCTTGGGACCGGTGCTGATCGCGCTGGGTTTTGCTTTTTGCCAGCTCAGTTGGTGGAACTATTTCGACGGCATTTTGTTGGTCTTGATCGTCGCGTGCTCGGCGGCATTGAACGAAACTTTCAAACGGTCCGTCGCACGGTGGGCCTGGGCGGCGATGGTGGCGGCGTTGCTCGTGCCGGGAGTTATTGCCCTCATGCCGCGGGTAAATTTAGCGCCGGGAGAGTCCGAGATACTGGGGTTGGTCGAGCGGGATTTAGCCCGCTGGCTTGCGAAACATACCGACCCGGCGAAGGCGGTGATTTTGGCACCGCACAACCAGACGGCGACGCTTTATTATTACGGCGGGCTGCGCGGACTGGCGACGCTCGGCTGGGAAAACCGGGCCGGATTGTCGGCGGCCGTTCGAATCCTGAGCGCGTCGACTCCCGAGGAAGCGAAGGAGCTGATCGATCGCCGCGGAATCACTCATATCGTGATTCCCTCCTGGGATACCTACCTCGACGTTTACGCCAAGATGGGAATGGGTCGGCTCGAAGGAACTTTCATGTACCCGCTTCATCAGTGGCAACTGCAACCCTGGCTCACGCCGGTCGTGTATCAATTGCCGACGATTGCCGGTTTCGAAGGACAATCGGTTACGATCCTGAAGGTCGTTGAGCCTCAAGCCGACGCGGCCGCGCTGAGTCGGATCGCTGAATATTTTGTGGAGATGGGGCAACTGGATGCGGCGGCCATCATGGCGCAGGAATTGCGGCGGTTTCCGGCGGACGTTGGCGCGTTGGTGGCGAAGGCGCAGGTCGAACTCGCCCGCAATGAGCTGGAGGCTTTTTCCCAATCCATCGCCCAGCTGAAGGCGCGGCTCAAGAACCGGAACGATCGCAACCTGCAATGGGACCGCCGCGTCAGCCTCGCGGTGGTGCTCGCGCGGGCGAAGGAGCGGGATCTGGCGCTCGCGCAGGTGCAGCACTGCCTCAAGGATATCGACGAACCGAAATTGCGGTCGCTATCCACCGGCGAACTTTACCGGCTTCAGGTGCTGGCCAAGGCGTTTGGGCTCAGGTTCGCTGATCCGCATTTGCACCAACTCGCGCTTGACTTGCTTCCCGCCGACATGAGCAATCGCTTGCAGGAATAGCCACCGATCGAGTTGCGCTCGACGCGGAACGGTTGCTGCATACGCTGGTCTGCTTTTACCCCGCCCTTTCGCGGCACGCCGAGGCGGTTTCACTTCTCTTCCGACAAATTTCTCATGAGCAAACGATCCATTCTTTTCTCCGTGGTTTTCAGTCTGGGCGCGTTGTTGGCCAATGCGGCCGGTCCGCTCGCGGGTGAATCCTCCGCTTATCTCCAGAGTCAGGCGAACAGCGCCGTGAACTGGTTGCCGTGGAGCGACGCCGCGTTCGCGAAGGCGAAAAGCGAGAGCCGGCCGGTTTTTCTTTTCATCGGTTCGGCGTCCAGCGAACTCAGTCGCGCGATGGCCCGGCAGACCTTTTCGAACGCGGACACGGCGGCGCTGCTCAACAAGAATTTTGTCTGCATCCTCGTCGATCGCGAAGAACACCCCGAACTCGTTTCACTTTACCAAACCTACCTGAGCGAAGTGAAACAGCTCACCGGCCAACCCTTGAATATTTGGCTCACGCCCGAATTGCTGCCGTACGAAGGAGCCGCGTATCTGCCGCCGACTGAGGAATGGGGTAAATCGAGTTTTCTCAAAATCCTCCAACAAGCCCAGGCTGCCTGGACCACCGATGCTGCCGGCTGCCGCGCGCGCGCGAAGGAGGCCGTCGCGCAACTCGCCGCCGTCGTTAAACCCACTGCGCCTGCGGCATCGTCGCCGGAAAAAGCCAAAGCCCGGCTCCAAGCCGCGGCGGATGCGTGGCGCGCGCAATTCGACGCCACCAACGGTGGCTTCACGGACGCGCCGAAAAACCTTGAGCCGGAGCTGATGCGTTTTCTCCTGCGCGAAACGCCGGCCGACCGTGACGCCGCATTGTTCACCCTGCGCGCGCTCGCCACCAGCGCGGTGCGAGATTCTCTCGACGGCGGCTTTTTCCGCTACGCCGCGGATGCGCGCTATCGGTTGCCCTATCCACAAAAAACCCTGACGGATCAGGCCCGCATCGCGCTCGCGTTTCTCGACGCGGCGAAGGCGGACAATGCCAAAGACCTCGTGCCCGCTGCCCGCGGCGCACTCGATTATGCGCTCAAAAAACTCGCGCGCAAGGACGGTACTTTTGATTCTGGCGAAGATGCGACCGGGGACGACTACGCCGGCTATTACGCCTGGACCGAAGCGGAAATTGACGCCGCGCTGGGAGCAGATTCCGCCGCTTTCAAGAAAGCCCACGGGGTGGAGTCAGCCGGAAATATCACGGCCGACGACGATCTTTCCGGGAAGTTGAAGGGAAAAAATCTTCTCCGCGCCACGTTGACCGCTGACTCCGCGGACATGGCAGCGTCCGCGAAATTGCTGGCGGTGCGCGCCCGACGCCCGGCCCCCACGCGCGATCAACGTGCATCCGCCGGCGTTCACGGGCTGTTGCTCGCCGCGCTCTCCCGCGCCGGAGAGCAGTTAAATGAACCACGCTATCTCACGGCGGCGACGCAGTTGTTCGATACGATTAAAAAGGATTTCCTTCTTTCCGCTCATGGTGATCTTCGCCATGTGCACGGTTCGCCGCTTCCCGCCGTGCCGATGGATTACACCGCGATCGCATTGGGCTGCCGGGAATTTTCACGGGCGGCGCACCGACCCGATGCCGACGAACTCGCGACGCAGTTGCTCGCACTGGCTACCAGTCGTTTTTACGACGCGACGAGCGGACGCTATTACGTGATCTCCGCGACGTTGCCGCCGGAAATTTTCGTCCGCCCTTGGGCCGTGGGTGATGTGCCGTCAGCCGAATCGCTCGCCATCCCAGCCGGCGCACCCGCCGAGCAGATAAAAACCATCTCCGCCGCCCTCGGCGCTTCCGTCGACGAAGTCAGCGCGCCTGCGTCCGGGGACGCGCTGCTGGCGCTGTCAATCGCGCCTTAGCCTACTGGTTTCGCTTTTACCTTCGTCGAGGCAAACCACGAAATCTCGCCAATAATCGCTGACGTTGTTTCAGGCTAAGGGCATGTTCCCAAATGCGCCACACGCGCCAGCCTCGCGTTCGCAACTCACGATTCACCTGACGATCTCGCGCCTTGTTTCGGGCGATCTTTTTCCGCCAAAACCCGGCGTTTTGTCGGGGATTGACGCCATGAAGCGGGCAACCATGCCAGAAGCAACCGTCCACAAAGACCGCGAGTCGTAGTTTGCGAAACAGAAAGTCCGGTTTGCCGGGCAACGGCTGATGACGGCGCCACCCGGTAATTCCATTCCCTCTAAAAATTTTGATCAGCTTTAATTCGGTGGAACCATTATTGGAGCTGCGGACCTTCGCCATCAGCCTTGAGCGTTGCGCTCGGGTCAAGATATCGGTCATTTTCCAAGTAAACCACTCGACCAAGATTTATCTTCGTCGCGCTATCGCAGGGATAGTTTTTCGAAAAGCTCGGTCTTATTGCGAATGACAGGATGAGCTTTGAAATGCGCCGCAATATTCGCGACGATTTGATGGCGTTCCGTCTGATTACTCAAGGTGGCTTCGGCCCATTGCCGACCCGGATGCATTGTATCCCACGGAGAACGCTTGTTAGTCCGGGTCGTCGCGCTGTCTCCATGTTTTCCCAACCCATGGCTAACTCCGACGCCCTTATTCCAAATGGGGCGAAAAAGCCGGATCATGAACTCTTCCACCGCCGCCTGCATTCCACTTTGGATCGTGGCGGCCCG
>JAYVMJ010000588.1:0-3748 GCA_043759025.1 Verrucomicrobiota bacterium
TCATGCCACCGTCCACCCTGCACACCTCGGTCAGAGTTGCCAGACAATAATGCGCCTCTTGCTCTAAAATAACTTACATGGCTTCGCCGGATGACCGTGATGCGTCGGGCGTGCGCGCTCCTCCAGCGTTGACCAAGGCATGGTGTTCCTTATTCGAAGCCAAATATATCGCTTGCCTCACCATATTATTAAAGCCCAACTGAAAATTTTAATTTCCAATGGCACGTGCATTTATCACCGGGATCACCGGACAGGACGGATCCTATTTGGCGGAATTTCTACTGGAAAAGGGTTATGAAATCCATGGGTTGGTCCACCGTCCGGACGGTTTGCCGACCAGCCATATTCGGCATCTCGTCGCCGATCCGAAGATCCTGAACAAAAAACTTTTCCTGCACAATGGAGCACATGAAGACGCAACCCACCTCCGCCGGATCATCAGCAAGGCCCGGCCAACCGAATTTTACCACCTGGCGGGTCAATCGAGCCCAAGATTGAGTTTGGAGCTTCCGGAAAGCACGGTGGACAGCATCGGAATGGCAACGCTCCGGCTCTGGGAGATCCTGCGTGATTTGCCCGAGCCGCCGAAGTTTTTGTACGCCTCCAGCAGTGAAGTCTTTGGTTCACCTCAACATTCACCCCAGGACGAGCTGACCCCGATCAGCCCTACGACTCCCTACGGAGCAGCGAAAGCGTTTTCCCAACAGATGGCGAGAATTTATCGGAATGCCTATGGGCTCCAAACCTGCGCCGCTATTCTCTATAATCACGAGTCACCGCGACGTGGAGCCGGATTCGTCACCATGAAGATTGCACGTGCCGCCGCTCGGATCAAAAAAGGACTCCAGCAAGAGCTGGTTCTCGGGAGCTTGGAAGGGAAACGAGATTGGGGCTGGGCCCCCGATTACGTCCGTGGCATGTGGTTGATGCTGCAACAGTCCACCGTGGACGATTTTGTCCTAGCCAGCGGCAAGCTTCACACCGTACGGGATTTTGTTGTCGGAGCATTTAACCACGTGGGTCAAAACTGGGAAGAGTATGTTCGACAGGACCCCAATTTGGTCATGACGGTCGAACCGATCGCTCCTTGCGGAAATCCGGCAAAGGCGAAACGGACGCTCGGCTGGGAAAATACCGTGGATTTCGATCACATCATTGCACAACTAGTGGACTCTGAAATAAAAAAACTCTCATGAGAAAAAAGGCATTCCTCACCGGCATTACGGGCCAAGACGGTTCTTATCTCGCTGAACTCCTGCTGGAAAAGGGCTGCGAAGTTCACGGTTTGGTTCGGCGGGCCAGCACCATGAATCGCGGTCGTATTGACCATCTCCAATCATTTGAACACGGCCCGGACCAACGCTTATTCCTTCACTACGGTGACCTTGCGGACAGCGTGTCGCTCGTCAAACTCCTCTACTCGCTGCAACCTGACGAAATCTACAACCTCGCGGCCCAAAGCCACGTCCGCGTCAGCTTTGATATTCCGGAGTACACAGCCGACATTACAGGTGTCGGCGCAGCGCGCATCCTGGAAGCAATCATCGAATCCGGCATCGGCAAGAAAGTACGCTACTACCAAGCCTCGTCGTCGGAAATGTTCGGAAAAGTACAAGAAGTTCCCCAACGTGAAACCACCTCACTCTACCCGCGCTCGCCCTACGGCTGCGCCAAAGTTTTCGCGCACTGGCTGACGATCAACTATCGTGAATCGTACAACCTTTTCGCGTGCAGCGGCATTCTTTTCAACCACGAGTCCCCTCGACGCGGTGAAAGTTTTGTGACGCGAAAGATCACTCTTGCGGCGGCCCGCATCAAAAAAGGCCTGCAGAAAGAGCTCATCCTTGGTAATCTCGATTCCAAGCGCGACTGGGGTTACGCCAAGGAATACGTCGAGGGCATGTGGCGCATGCTACAGCAGGACAAACCGGACGACTACGTGCTTGCGACCAACGAAACCCATACCATCCGCGCTTTTCTCGACGCCGCCTTCGGCCGGCTAAACCTCGATTGGCGCGATTACGTGAAATTCGACGACCGATTCCTTCGACCGGCCGAAGTCGATCTACTCATCGGCGACTACTCCAAGGCCCAGACCGTCCTCGGCTGGGAACCGAAAACGCGAATGAAAGCCCTAGCGGAGCTCATGGTTGATTCCGATCTCGCAGACCTGGCCTAAATCATACTACGCAAAGCCTGTTTCCACAGCTCCCACCGACCGTCAATCCACTTATCGCGACAGCGTGACCGCGGACCACTGATCGACAACTCGTGCGATAAAAATCCGCCCCGCCGAAGCGCCCACCCTGCATGTTGCCCCCTGACAATCAACCTCTTGACATCGAAGTTTTGATGGAGCGCATTCGCCGAGAAGTTATCCAACGGCGCAATCAGGCCGCTCCGGCGGTCATTCCTGCACCGAGTAAGCGTTACGCACCGGGGCAATTATTACGCTTTGGGATCGATGGCAGCGCCGGCCCCTACCTTGGCTCCGGCTGGGCGCTCCCCGAACCGGGCTTTCAATGGACCGACGGAGAAGTCGCCGAGCTGGATTTCACCTTCGAGAAGATACCTGGTGACCTCGTGTTGTCATTCACTGTAAATCCACTCACCGGTGCAGGCATTGAAACCCAGGAAGTTTCCGCGCTTTGGAACGATACGTTTGTCGGCCGTTGGACGATTCGAGAAAACACCACGTATCACACTTTGATTCTGGCGCAATCATCCGAAAATCCATTACCGGCCAGCCGCCTCAAATTCAAAATTCCAACCTCGTTTTCGCCAATTTCGAAAGGTTTGGGAGCTGACCCGCGACGGCTGGGCCTGGCCTTCACCGAACTTGTCCTGCGCCCCGCTCACGATCTGGGTTTTCAATAACATGAGCGACTCCGAATCCACGTCCAACGTCTCACAGCATCCCGTCAAAATCCAATCGGACTCGTTGACGGGAAGCTCGGATGCGCTTCCCGGTTTCGCGCTCCCGGAAGCGGCGTTGCACTCGATTCCCCTTCCCGCCGAATTCAACGCCCTTGTCCTTGCCGCGACGCAGGAAAATCGAGTCGAGACCATCCTGCCGAAATTCTTCAATCCCCTCTTCCGGCGTCAAGGGGTCGTCAATAAGCATACGCTGGGCGCGCTGGAAAGCGTCGGGCAATCCCTCGCCCAACTTGCCCAGGAAATCGAAGGCCGGGACCGGGTGTTGGAACTGCTCACGGCCCATCTCAACAGTTACGGCGAACAAGTTCATCGTCGTCAGCTCGGCCTAGCACACTTTTCCGATCAACTGGCCCAACACGTCAGTGAAGCTACGAGCAATCTGAATGCCCGCCTCGACCAGGGAACGAAAGACTCCCGCCTCCGCACTGATATTCTCGTCGCGAGCGCCCGGTCGGTTGAATTTCGGCTGAGTGAATTTAGAACGCTGACCGCCGCGATCAACCGGCAGCTCGAAGAACTTCAAGGTTCGTCGAAGCAGAATCAGCTCGCGTTCCAGGAGCAAACCGCCCGCCTCACCGAAACCAACCTTCAGGCAAATGCGCAATTCGCCGATCTGCGTGTCCAGACGGCTGCCCTGCAATCTGCGGCGGGCGCATCGCAGCAGCGTTTAGACCAGTTGCAGGCACTCGCCGTGGCGGCAAATGCTTCGGCCCACGCCGCCGCCGAACAAGTCCGGGCAGAGATTTCAGACGCATTGACCAGCCTCGTCGAGAGCACCGACAAAAAGCTCGCCGAACTGGGCCAACAAAAC
>JAYVMJ010000589.1:0-8700 GCA_043759025.1 Verrucomicrobiota bacterium
TCGAACTGATGTGGTTCGCTTGAGCGCGCGAACGGCGGTGCGAGCCGCGTGACCAGTTCATTGTCCCCCGGCAAATCTTCATACGTAATCTGGTCCATCTGCGCGGCGGTGATGCTTTCATAGCCGGAAGAGGTTGGCAGCGGTTGCAATCGACCGGTCCAGGCGGCGGCCGCGCCCACTGCGATCCACGACATCAACGCGATGGCGACCCCGGCACCTGCCAACCGACCGCCGCGACGCCCGGTGTCCCAGCGAAATAATTTCGCGCCAACCACCCCGGCGCAGAGTCCGATGATTCCCAATGCGACGAGGCTGAATCCGGCTCCGTGTGCAGCGTTCGACTCCGTGAAACAGCGTTGCAACACATCCACGGCGTAACGGCCGGGCATGAAACCGGAGAACTCTTGGGCCCAAGCCGGCAAGGCTGCGAGGGGCACGCCGACACCGCCGATCAAAATCATCGGGAGGAAAAGACATTGACCAAGGGCCTGCACCGCCGGCACGTCGTTTGCGAGCGCCGCCACCAGTAATCCAAGTCCCATGAAGGCGAATGCCACGGGCGGAAACGCGAGCGCGAGTTGCGCGGGATGCGGTGGCAGCGGCGTGTGGAAAACGAGCCGTGCGAGAAAAATCTGCAGGACGACCGCCGATCCGATGATCAACAGCCGCGCCAGCAGCGTGCTGAGGACCAAAGTGAGTGTCGGCACCGGCAGCAGGCGATAACGTCGCCACACCCCGCGCTCGCGCTCAGCCACCAGCGCGGTAGGCAGCCCGAGACACGCTCCGCCGAGAATCGTGATCGTGAGAATCTGGCCCATTTCCGGCAGCAGGGGCGGCGTGTCGGCCCGAAAAACGCTGCCAAATGCCAGCAGGAATAATACCGGCACGAAATACCCGTAGATCAACGGCTGCGTGCTGCGAAAATTCAACTGCAGCACCAAGCGGAAATGCTGGACCAGCCCGGAGAAAGTAGACCCGCGTTTCATGGCGATTCGGACCACGTGGTCTTGGTCAGCTCGAGAAAAACGTCTTCGAGCGACGGTCGTTGAATCTGGAGATCGAGCATTTCATTGCCATCGGCGGCGAGCTTTTGCACGAGTGCGCTGATCGTGTGATTTGCATCGGCGGTGCTCACGCGCCAGCCGCCATCGTGAACGGATTGATCGAGTACCTCGGCCAGCGCGCCGACATCTGCCGCGGCCAACGGCTTGCGCGTGCGAAACGTCAGGCGGGTCTTTGCGGCGGATCCGGCGATCAATTCCTCCGGACTGCCCGAGGCGACGAGGCGACCTTCGTGGAGGATGCCGATCCGATCGCACAGGAGATGCGCTTCGTCGAGATAGTGGGTGCAGACGAGAACGGAGCGACCATCGGCTTTGAGCCGCCTGATCAATTCGTGCAATTCACGCCGTGATTTCGGATCGAGGCCGGCGGTCGGCTCGTCGAGGACGAGCAGCTTGGGTCGGTTGACCATCGCCAGGGCCAGGAACAACCGCTGTTTTTGGCCGCCGGAGAGTGAATCGAACGAGGCCGAGGCCTTGTTGGTGAGGAAAAATTGCGCGAGCAACTCCTCGACCGGCTCGGCGTTTTCGTAGAAGGCCGCGAAGCAGTTGAGCGCCTCCCGCGGCGTGAGCTTGTCCTGAAGCGAGGCGAATTGCAGTTGCGCGCCAATCTCGCGGCGGGTCCGGGCGGGATGGGCGAGTGCATCGACGCCGTTGAGGGTGACGGAACCCGCATCGGGCGAGCGCAGGCCGAGAATTGTCTCGATGATCGAGGTTTTTCCCGCGCCATTCGGTCCGAGCAGCCCGTAGATTTCGCCCGGCGCAATGGCAAAGGAAACCCCGCGAACCGCCTCGACCGCGCCGTAGCGCTTGGTCAAATCGCGGACCAAAAGACGGGCGGGGGAAGACAAAGCCATTGCTCCATGCCAAACGGGTTTGGGCGTCGGATGTCAACGGGAACTGCGAGGCGATCGGGGCGGCCCGGTGTCCCCTAGAAAAATATTAGGGAAACCCCTTAATCCATTTGTCCTCTGCGCGGGAATCCTCCAGATAAGCGCCGCGAATATGAGGATCTACTTCATGGGGATTTGCGGAACGGCAATGGGCAACGCCGCACTTTTGGCGCGCGCGGCCGGGCACGAGGTGCTCGGGGCCGACACGGGCGTTTATCCGCCGATGAGCACGGTACTCGCGGACGCCGGCATCACGTTGCACGAGGGCTATGATCCGACCCGGTTGGCAACGCTGAATCCGGACCTCGTCGTGATTGGCAACGCGATGTCGCGCGGTAATCCGGAAGTGGAGTGGTTGCTCGATACGCGGGCGATGGCGTTTACCTCGCTCCCGGCATTGCTGGCGGATTTTGTGCTGAAGGGACGCCAGAATATCGTCATTGCCGGTACGCACGGCAAAACCACGACGACGGCAATCACGGCTTTCCTGCTGCGGGAGAATGGCCGCGATCCGGGTTTCCTGATCGGCGGCGTGCCGCAGGATCCACCGGTGGGAAACCATCTCGGGACGCTGGCTGATCCGTTTGTGATCGAAGGCGACGAGTACGACAGCGCGTTTTTCGACAAGCGGAGCAAGTTCATCCATTATGCGCCGTACATTGCGGTGCTGAACAATCTGGAGTTCGACCATGCGGATATTTTTCGCGATCTCGCGGATGTGCAGCGGACGTTTTTGCACCTGACGCGTATCGTGCCGAGCAAAGGTTGGATTCTCCTGAACGGCGATGACGACAACCTGCGAGCGCTTGGTTCGCTGGATTGGGCCAATGTGGTTCGGGTGGGCACGAGCGTGGGCAGCGACCTCAGAATCGTGGATTTTACGGAGAACAGCAGTGGGGTGACTTTCGGGCTGATCTGGCTCGGGCGTCCGTGGTGCACGATCAAATGGAATCAGACCGGGCTTTTCAACGTGCGCAATGCCGCCATGGCCGCGCTCGCGGCGGGTCTCGCGATGAATCCCAACGACCCAACCGAGATCAAGCTCAATGCCCTTTCGCGATTCCGCGGCGTAAAGCGCCGTCAGGAACTGCTGGTCGATAAGCCCAAACTGCGCGTGATCGAGGATTTTGGGCATCACCCCACCGCGTTGGCCGAGACCTTGCGCTCGCTGCGCAACCGCTATCCGGCCGCGGTATTGACCGCGGTGTTCGAACCGAGAAGCAACACGGCGCGAACGAAGGTGATGCAGGCAGGCTTTACGCGGGCGCTCGCGATGGCGGATGAGGTTTATATTGGCGCCGTGAGTCGCGCGGCGAAATTAGCGGAGACCGATCGCTTTGACGCAGAAACGGTGATCCAGCATCTGGCGGTTCAAGGCATTCACGCGTACACCGCGCCGACCAACCGTGAACTCCTTACCCTCCTCATCGCGGGTCCGCTGATGCCGCGCAACGAACCGCAGGTAGTGGTGTTTTTCTCCAATGGTTCCTTCGACGGAATTATCGGTGAGTTCGTCGAAGCGGCGAGTGCGTGAGGCCTCCTGCTGCTGATTGAAAAGGAGCGGACCGCAATCGGGCGGATCCGTCGGATGCGCAGTCGAGTGAGCGCGCCGGGCCAGTCTATTGCGCCTGTTTGGCGACTTTAAACTCGGCGGGAGTTTCGCCTTTGGGCAGCGCCAGCAAATCGTAGTCCTGATAGCCGGTGATCGCGACGTTGACGAATTCGCCGATGGGTAATTCGCGCGGCACATAAATCCGTCCGTCGATATCCGGTGCGTCCGATTCGCCGCGGGCGATTCCGGATTCTTCGACCAAAACCCTCAATGTCTGGCCGACGTGGCTCTTGCTGACCTCGGCCGCGATTTCCTTTTGGAGCGCCATCGTCTTGTGCCAGCGGACTTCCTTGACCTTCGCGGGAATCTGGTCGGGCATTTTGGCGCCGCGCGTGCCTTCTTCCTGCGAATAACGGAAAACGCCGAGGCGCTCAAATTTCGTTTCGCGAATGAACTCGCAGAGTTCGTCAACGTCGGCATCGGTTTCCCCGGGGAAGCCGACGATGAAAGTGGTGCGGATCGCGATGCCCGGGATGCCGGCGCGGATGCGTTTCAGGAGGTCGCGAATGTAATCGCCGCTCGTCTCGCGCTGCATGCGCGTGAGCATGGCGTCGCTGATGTGTTGGAGCGGAATATCGATGTAGCGCGCGACTTTCGGGCACTCCGCGATCGTCTTGATCAGCTCATCGCTCCAATGCGCCGGGTGCGTGTAGAGCAGGCGAATCCAGAAATCGCCCGGGATGGCGTTTAATTCACGGAGCAGGGTCGTGAGCGCGGTGCCGCGCGAGGAATCGACGGGCGTGCGCGGGTTGGGGCGTTGTGCCCACGTATCCATGCCGAAGAACGTTGTGTCCTGGGAAATCAGGTTGATCTCCTTCACGCCCTCGGCGACGAGGCGCCGGGCTTCCTGCACGACACTGTCGACGGTGCGGCTGCGGTGACGTCCACGGATTTGGGGAATGATGCAAAAGGTGCAGGGGTGGTTGCAGCCTTCGGCGATCTTGATGTACGCGAAATGCTTCGGCGTGAGCCGGAATCGCGGTGTGTCGTAGTCGGGGATATAAGTTGATTTTCCCTCGATGAAATTGGCGGGCGCTTCCTTTTTGCCGCGTTCCTTGGCGTAAATTGCCTCGATGATCGGCGCGACTTTCGTCACCTGATCGAGCCCGATGAACGCGTCCACCTCGTCGTAGAGGGAAGTCGAAAGATCCTTGGAAAATCGCTGGGACATGCAGCCGGCGACGATGAGCTTTTGCTCCTTGCGCCGCTTTTTCATGCCCTTGTTCTGGTGAACTTCCAGAATGTGGCCGATGGATTCCGCTTTTGAGGAATCGATGAAGGAGCAGGTGTTGACGATGACCACGTCGGCCTTTTCGGCTTCCGGGATGACGATCATGCCCGCTTGGTGCAGGTGACCGATCATGATCTCGCTATCGACGAGATTCTTGGCGCAACCGAGGGAGATGAGGCTGACTTTGATCATGGGCCGATAAAAACAAAGGCGCGTCCGGGTAGGGCGCGCGCTTGGGAGGGAAGGCGGGTCGCAGCGTTACTTCTTGCCGATAGCCGCTTTAATGCGGGCTTTTTTGCGTTTCAGGTAGGCGACGCGGCGTTTCTTTTTGATGTGTTTATTGAATTGTTGTCCCATAAAAGCGGTTAGGTAAGCGGACAGTTGTTCAAAATCGCCGCTGGGAGTCAAGCGTCCCGGAGAGAAGGCCGACCTTATTCAAATTGGATCAATTAAGGCCCCAAGAAGCAGGATCGCCGGGCCATTCCCGTTGATTGAGTAAGGCGGCTTTTTTAAGTCCAATCTCGGTTTTCTTGAGCTGGGATTCGAACTCCTCGTCGCTGAGAGTCTCGTTCCATGCTTTCAGATCTTTGAGAAGGGGACTATCGAAGGATGCGCGGATTCGTTCGGCGCGCTCTCCGCCGATTTTGTCCGCAAGCGCAAGGAGCACGTCCTTTTTGGTTTTGGGCACGGCGGAATTTGGCATGACCGCTTTCCGCTGTCAAATTGGGTTTTGTAGTATGAGGCGCGTACCGGTGAAATGGGTCATTGCTCTTGGCGTCCTGCCAAGTATCATGAGCGAGAGACGATGAATGCTCCCTCCGGAATCGTGACTTTCGCGTCGGTTTGCGCTGCGGACTTTGAAGAGTTGGCCGCAATCCGGATCGCCGCGATGCGGGAGAGTCTTGAGCGCGTGGGGCGGTTTGATGCCGAGCGGGCGAAAGCTCGTTTGAGGGATTCCTTCTTTCCCGAGCACACGCGTTTTATCGTCTCAGGAACGGAGCGAGCCGGTTTTTATGCGCTGCGACCTTCAGCGGAGGGGTGGCAGCTCGACCACCTTTACGTCCATCCGCAGTTCCAAGGTCGGGGAATCGGAACGGCGGTGATGAAGGAGATTTTTCGCGATGCCGACCGCCAGCCTATTTCGCTTTTTGTTGGCGCATTAAAGGAAAGTGCGTCGAACCGTTTCTATCAGCGCCTCGGTTTTTCGAGGACGGGCGAAAGTGAATGGGATGTCTATTATCGGCGTTTGCCGTCTGCGGTGGGCGGGGGATGATCGACCGGCAGGTGTGGCGGTTTTTCGGGGATTGTGCAGCGCGGGCGACTCGCCCGTGGGATCGGAACGGGGACGGCGGCGGGGTCGCCGCCGCTCCAGTGCGTTAAATCCGGAATTCCTCAATAGCGCGCCAGGCCCGGGTCCACTTCCTGCGACCACGCTTCGGTCCCGCCGGCGATGTTACTGACGTTGGGGTAGCCGTTGGCGCGGAGGAATTCTGTGATCCGCAGGCTGCGGGCACCGTGATGGCAGAAAACGAGTATCCGTTGATCGCGGGGAATTTCGGCGAGGCGTCCGGGAACGCTTCTCATCGGAATATTCTGGCTGCCGGCGATCTGGCAGATCGCCAGTTCATAGGGCTCGCGAACGTCCAGCAGCACATTGCCCGGCTGTTTCGCCAGTCGGGCGGCTTCGGTCACGTCGATCTCAATTGGAATATCCATGGGGCGGGATGGGCTAAGGTGCGGACAGCGGTCGCCGGTGCAAGTCCAGTTCGCCGTTGACCCCATCCGCTGCCGCCAAATCGTGGGGGGAATGTCTGAACGTTTTGTAGTCATCATGGCTGGCGGCCGCGGCGAGCGGTTCTGGCCCCAGAGTCGTCTGGCGACGCCCAAGCATCTCCTGCCCATTGTGGGCGACAAATCGATGCTGGCTCAAACCGTCGATCGCGTGGTCGGCATTGTGCCGCGCGCCAATGTTTTTGTCATTACCACGCAGGCTCAACTCAAGGGTTGTCAGGCGGCGTGCCCGGGATTGCCGGCCGCGAATATCGTCGCCGAACCAATGGGCCGCGACACCGCCGCCGCGACAGGGCTGGCGCTTTTGCTGGTCAAACAACGCAGCCCGCAAGGCACGTTCGCGATGCTCCCGGCGGATCATGTGATTCACGATGTCGCGGAATATCAAAAGCTCCTTCAAGTGGCGTTTGAATCAGCGGAGTCGGCCGACGTGTTGGTCACATTGGGCATCAAGCCGGCGGAAGCGGCCACGGGTTTCGGTTACATCCAGGCCGCGGGACCGTGGAAGGAGATTTCAGGTCGCGCGGTGAAGGCGGTTAAACGGTTCGTCGAGAAGCCCGATTTGGAAACGGCCAAGGCTTATCTCGCTTCGGGCGAGTATTTTTGGAACGCGGGAATGTTTGTCTGGCGCGTGCCCGTGGTCGAAGCCGCGTTCAAGGCGCATGCACCCGATCTTTACGCGGGGCTGGCTAAGCTGGAGTTGGCGGCGAAATCCGACGGAAACTGGACGACGGCGCTGGCGCAGCTTTATCCGACGCTGCCAAAAATTTCCGTCGACTATGCGCTGATGGAAAAATCCACGAACGTGGTCGTGGTGCCCGCGACTTTTGATTGGGACGACGTGGGCGCATGGCCGGCGATCGCGAAACATTTCAAGGCGGACGCCGCTGGCAACGTGTTGCGCGGTGTGGCGATGGTCGAGGATGGGAAGGATAATATCGTGGTGAGTGACGACGGGCATCTCACGGCCATCGTGGGCGCGAGCGATCTCATCGTGGTGCACACGCCCGAAGCCACGCTGGTTTGCCCCAAGGATCGGGCGCAGGACATCAAGGCGTTGCTGAAACGGCTCGCTGACGATCCGTTACGAAAAAAATATCTGTGAGGCATGCACTGTCTCGGCATCGATTACGGTACGAAGCGCGTCGGTCTCGCCCATGGCGATGACATCGGTGTCGCCACGCCGCTGCCGGCGCTCGTCGATGCTGACCCGACGGTGCGTTGGAAAAAACTGGGCGAAACCATCCGGCAACGTCGGATCACCGACTTGGTCCTTGGTTATCCGTACAACATGGACGGTTCAGTGGGCTTTAAAGCGAAGGAAGTGGATGCATTCGCGGCGGAGTTGAAAAAACAATTTGGGCTGCCGGTGCATTTGATCGACGAAACGCTCACGAGTTACGCTGCGGAATCGAGCATCGCCAAGAAAGCGCGAAGGGAAGTGCGTGATTCCGGCCTGATCGATTCGCGGGCCGCCTGCCTGATCCTGCAGGATTTTTTGGATCAAAAAATCCCACCGAATCTTTCGGAACCGGAGTGATTCATCACAGAAAACTCAGAACACACAGAAAGGAGAAATGTTATGCCCGAATTCATTTATGGCGCCGAAACGCATGCCCTCGTGGGTGCTTGCTTTGAGGTTTATAGGGAGAAGGGAGGCGGTTTTCCAAGAGTGCCTTGAACTGGAACTGACCGACCGGGCTATTCCGTTTCGAGTTCAGCCGCCGCTATTGCTGAAATATAAGGGACGTCTTCTCAAACAGACGTATCAGCCTGATTTTGGGTGTTACGATAAAATCATTCTCGAAATCAAAGCGGTGAGCAATCTCACCGACGAGCATCGAGCGCAGGTGCATAATTATCTCAAAGCGAGCGGACTGAGGGTCGCCCTGCTGGTGAATTTCGGCCACCATCCGTTGGTTCAACACGAGCGGATCATCCGTTAGGTTTCAGAATGTTCGTGTCTATGAGGTTTAAAAAAGGCAGGAAGGGAAACCACGGAAAACTCAGAATACACAGAAGAAAGACCGCTGATCGATGTATTTACTCCTGCTGAATGGATGCACGAACGGCTTGTCCGATCGGCTTTCTGTGTATTCCGTGTGTTCTGTG
>JAYVMJ010000590.1:0-5497 GCA_043759025.1 Verrucomicrobiota bacterium
CTCCACCCTGCAAACGTTCGAGGGCGGCAAGAAATTTTATTCGCTGCCCGCGCTTGAGCGGGCCGGCTTCCCCGTTTCCCGGCTACCAGTTACTATTCGCCTCGTGCTGGAGTCGGTGCTGCGCAATTGCGATGGCAAGCGCGTGATGGAATCGAATATTCGCGAACTCGCCGCGTGGAAGCCAACCGAAGCGCGCACCGCCGAGATTCCCTTCGTCGTTGCCCGCATCGTGCTCCAGGATTTCACCGGGGTGCCGCTGCTCGTCGATCTCGCGGCCATGCGCTCAGCTGTCGCCAAGCTCGGCAAAAATCCGAAGATCATCGAACCGCTGGTCCCCGTCGATCTCGTGGTGGATCACTCCGTCCAAGTGGATTTTTCCGGCAATGCCGACGCGTTGAAGAAGAACCTCGATCTCGAATTCACGCGTAATCGCGAGCGTTACCAATTCCTGAAATGGGGCATGCAGGCGTTCGACACTTTCAAGGTGGTGCCGCCGGGCATTGGTATCGTGCACCAAGTGAATTTGGAATACCTTGCGAAGGGTGTGCTCCATGCCGGGGACGTCTATTATCCGGATACGCTCGTCGGCACGGATTCGCACACGACGATGATCAACGGCATCGGCATCGTGGGTTGGGGCGTCGGTGGCATTGAGGCGGAGGCTGGCATGCTCGGTCAGCCCGTGTATTTTCTCACCCCGGATGTGGTGGGCGTTTATCTGACCGGTGCGCTTAAGGAAGGCGTCACCGCAACCGATCTCGCGCTGACTGTGACGCAGATTATGCGCAAGGCGAAGGTCGTCGGCAAATTCGTGGAATTCTTCGGACCGGGAGCAGCGGCGTTGCCGGTGGTGGACCGGGCGACGATCGGCAACATGGCGCCGGAATACGGCGCGACGATGGGCTTCTTCCCGATCGACGCCGAGTGCTCGAATTATCTTCGCGCCACCGGTCGCGACGAAAAACACATCGCGACCTACGAAGCCTACTACAAGGCGCAGGGCCTCTGGGGTATTCCGCAGAAGGGCGAGATCGACTACTCACAAGTGGTGGAGCTGGATCTTGCGAGCGTCGTGCCAAGCGTCGCCGGACCGAAACGTCCGCAGGATCGCATCGAACTGAACAATTTGAAGAACGAATTTCACGCGGCCTTTTCCAAGCCGACGACTGAAAACGGATTTGGCAAAAAGCCGGAGGATTATTCGAAGTCGGTCTCAATCACCGCGATTGCCGGCGCTGATTTTCATCCGGGCGGTGGCAGCCAAATGGCGCCGTCTTCTGCGGTCGCGCAGGCAAAGTCCACCAGCGTCGATACGGAGCGCGAGATGGCGGATAATCGTCCCACGCCGGATCACGTCACCGCGGCCTCGCCGCGACTCGATGGCGCCGTCGGCAATGGCACCGTTTTGATTGCCGCAATTACGAGTTGCACCAACACCTCGAATCCCAGCGTGATGCTCGCCGCGGGTTTGCTGGCGAAGAAGGCGGTCGAAAAAGGCCTGAGGGTTAATCCGGTGGTGAAATCCTCGCTCGCGCCCGGTTCGCGCGTTGTAACGGATTATCTCAACAAAACCGGCCTCACGCCTTACCTCGACCAACTCGGTTTCCAGACGGTCGGTTATGGTTGCACGACGTGCATCGGAAATTCGGGCCCGTTGCATCCAGCCATCGAAGACGTCGTCGTTAAAAACGATTTCGTCGCGGCCTCCGTGTTGTCGGGAAATCGCAATTTCGAGGCGCGCGTGCACCAGAATATCAAGGCGAACTTCCTGATGTCGCCGCCGCTGGTCGTCGCATTCGCGCTCGCCGGACGAGTCGACATCGACATGTCCAAAGATTCCCTTGGCACTGGCAGGGACGGGAAGGCGGTTTTCCTTAAGGACATCTGGCCAACTTTGCAGGAGGTGCGCGATCAAATGCAGGCAGCGCTCAAACCCGAGGTGTTTCGCCGACTCTACTCCGATTTTGCCGGGCAAAATCCGAAGTGGAACGAAATCCCCTCGAGCACAGGCGATGTTTATGCGTTCGACGCGAAATCGACCTACATTCAGGAACCGCCGTTTTTCACTGATTTCACGCTGAAGCCCGGAAGCATCGCGGAGATCAAGGGTGCCAAGGCGCTCGGTATTTTCGGCGACAGTGTGACGACCGACCACATTTCGCCGGCCGGCGCGATCAAGAAGAGTTCGCCCGCGGGAAAGTTCCTGCTCGATAGCGGGGTGAGCTTTGAGGATTTCAACTCCTACGGTTCGCGTCGCGGCAACGATCGCGTCATGACTCGCGGAACTTTCGCCAATGTTCGCATCAAAAACCTGATGCTCGGCGGCGAGGAAGGCGGCAATACCATCGGAGCCGCCGGTGCCAAGACGTCGATTTACGATGCGTCGATGGCATACCAGAAAGCCGGAATGCCGCTCATCATCATCGCCGGCCAGGAATACGGCACGGGCTCATCGCGCGATTGGGCGGCGAAGGGAACGAACCTACTCGGCGTGAAGGTGGTCGTCGCGCAGAGCTTTGAGCGCATTCACCGCTCCAACCTCGTCGGAATGGGCGTGTTGCCGCTTCAGTTTAAGGACGGCACCACCGCCCAGACGTTGAAACTCGACGGAACCGAGACCTACGACGTCGTTGGTTTAACCGCCGCCATCAAACCGCAGCAGGATCTGACGCTGAAAATTACCCGCAAGGACGGCTCGATTGAAAATGTTTCGGTGCGCTGCCGGATCGATACCCCGATTGAGATTGATTACTATCAGCATGGGGGGATTTTGCCCTATGTTCTCCGCCAGATTGTGACGAAGAGCTAATTGACAGACCTTCAGAAACGCGGCGAGCTAGAGGTGGCCGCGATTTCTCCCACCAGCCTATGCCGGATTTAGTCAAACCGACCTTCCTTGTCGACGCTTACAGCGACCCGGTGCTTATACGCATCGACGGACGCGCGTCGTTTACGAACAGCGGCAGCCTGAAGGATTTTTATGCCGAGATGATGCGCCAGGGAAAGACGCGCTTCATCGTCGATTTCCAGCAATGCACCAGCATGGACAGCACGTTCCTCGGGGTGCTCGCCGGAGCGGCGATTGAGCTGCGCAAAAAGACGCCGCCCGGAACGCTGACCCTCGCGCGGGTGGGCGAACGAAATCTGGAATTGATTCGTAACCTCGGGCTGCACCGGCTGGCCATGGTCGATGCCGGGACGTTTCAAATGAATTTTGCCGGCGGCACCCAGGCATTGGATACCAAGACAAAGACTGAAATTGAAAGTGCCCGGCTGGTGCTTGAGGCGCACGAGAACCTGATCACGGCCGACGCCGGCAATGCGGCCAAGTTTCAGGACGTACTCGCCTTCTTGCGCAATCGCGTGGAACTGCGTTAAGGTTGGGCCATGATGTTGTTCCTGCTCGGCGGTTTTGTCAGCGCGATGCTGGTTTACGCCTTTTACTGGCGTGCGCAGCGGGAAGTGGCGCGGTTGGAGGAGGAGAAGCAGGGGTTAATGGAAGAACGGCAGATCGTGCTCGATTATATGCACGCGATGGTGGACGCCGTGGGCGAGCGGCTTCCGCGCGATGAATTGTTTCAACGCATCGTTCATGCCGCGATTCTCAGCACGGGTGCGCTCAGCGCGTGTATTTTCGAAAAAGACGGCGACAATATGATGCGCGGCGTGGCGGTCGAAGGGCTGTTCCCCCCCCACCGACCGATCCCGGATACGCAACGGATGAAGCTTGGCACGCGCGCCAAGTTCATCGAACAGGTGCTCAAATCCGAGTCTTTTCCCGTTGGCGAAGGCGTGGTGGGGCGCGTGGCGGCGACCGGGCAAGGGTTGCTGGTTGAGCGCGCGGACGACGACCCGCGCATTGTTAAACACAACGATCCTGCACTCACGGTCCATTCGGTGATCGCGACTCCGATCATGGTGCGCAGGCGGCTCACCGGCGTGCTTTGCGTGTGCAACGCGTCGGATGGCCTGCCGTTTTCGGCGACGGACTACTCTCTGGTGGAAGCGCTCGCAGAGCAGGCCGGCCTCGCCGTTCATAACGCCGATTTCCTGAATCTGCAGGCTGACAAGCAGCGTCTCGACATCGACCTCGCGTTGGCCAGCGATGTGCAACGAATGCTCTTGCCGCAAATCATGCCGCGGGTGGCGGGGCTGGATATCGATGCACGTTATCTGGCGGCTCAAAAAGTCAGCGGCGATCTCTACGATGTCTTTGAACTCGGTCAGGATCGAATTGGCGTCGCCGTGGCCGACGTATCGGGCAAGGGGATGTCGGCTTCGCTCTTGATGGCAATTTGTCGGACCACGCTGCGACAAATCGCGCCGTTGTTTGATTCGCCGGCCCTGGTTTTGGCCGAACTAAACCGATCCATGGCCGTCGATATGCGTGAAGGCATGTACATTACGATGACCTACGCGGTCGTCGATCCGTTGAAAAACCAGGTAACCATCGCGCGAGCGGGGCATGAACTGTCGTTGTTTTCGCGCCGCGAACCTGCGACCGGTTCCTATATCAGCGAATATGTGGGTTCCGAAGGCATGCCGGTTGGTTTGGTGGGACCCGAACTCTTTGAGCTCGCGATCGAGGATAAGGTCCTTGAATTCCAGCTGGGAACGACCTTGGTGCTTTATACGGATGGGCTGACCGAGGCACCCAATGAAAACGACAAAGAATTTGGCGGCGCGCGGTTGGCCGATGCCTTGCGCGCGTCGCACGTGGGCTCGGCGCGAGAAATCAACGATTTCATCCTTGGCGCTGTCGAATCATTTTCGGGCGCGACGGGACTGCGCGACGACTACACGCTGTTGACGATTAAGCGGGTGGAGTGATTTAGGCCGTGTCTGGGATATAACTGGCGCGCTTTCCGCATCCGTCGGCGGGGTGAACCCACCCCGGGGCAGAGGATTTGCACCAACGCAGCAAAGGTAACAAAGACGCGGAATCGAACTGACGGAATTAAACGCGGAGGTCGCGAAGGACGCGGAGAGCACGGGTTATTAATTGGCAAAAATCAGGTATTCTTTGCGTGATTGAATGAGTTGTTCTGCGTTCGCGCCCTTGGTAATTCGTGATTAAATCAAATCGATTTTAAAGCCTCCGTCCGCGATCAGCACCGTTGTTGCGTACTCGCATCCCGGTACTTGTCCGCGCACCTTCGTGCGAGGCAAGCGGACGCCTCCGAAAACAATTTCGGAGACGATCAGTCGGAGGTGGTTTTGCAAGTTTCGCGTCTGCCATTAAGCGAAACTATTACCGGTTAACCCTTCTGCGGATTGCGGACTGAGACCTTTCGAAGCGGCGAGCCCGTTCGACTGACTCATGGCCCAGAGCGAAGTCATCGGGCGGCGATCCTTGGCGGCCGAGGGCTTCGCGATCGGATTTATTTCCCAGACACAGCCTAGCAGCCTGTCGGACTTAGAAAACGAAGGCTATCTGGCACCACGTATTTGCCCGAAAAAATTTATTCGAAGGCGAATATTTATCTGTAGACGCCTT
>JAYVMJ010000591.1:0-25401 GCA_043759025.1 Verrucomicrobiota bacterium
CCAGCGAAAAGGGCGCATAGATTCCCGCCGGGATGAGAATCATTTTGTCCGGACGGGATGCGGCACCGGAAGAAATCCCGGCTCCTGAAAGCGCCGCGCCCGCCATGAAACCCACTGCCAGCAGGGTGCCGCGAAGAAAACTGGCAGTGGATTTCATGATGCGAAAAGGCAGTGAGCGTGCGCCCACCGTCCGCTTGCCTTAGTGGATTTCGTTGCGGATGGCCTTCACTTGGTCGGCGCTGACGGCGTCTCCCTTGTTGCCCCACGAATTGAGGATGTAGGTAACGACATCGGCGATCTGGTTGTCGGTGAGCACCGCTTCTTGCGGCGGCATCGCGCTGTTGATTGTCTGGCCATTGACGGTGACGGGACCGCTGAGTCCCTTCAGCACGACGCGGATGGCGCGATTATGATCGGCTTGCAGGAAATCGGAGCCAGCGAGTGGCGGGAAGACATTGGGCAAGCCTTTCCCGTCCGGCTGGTGACAGGCGAAGCACAGGCCCATGTAAACCTGTTTTCCTTTTTCCACCTGAATTTCCTTGGTCAGGCCAGCAATCGCGGGGTTCAATTTGAGCTCGGCGGCGATTTGCTTTTTCAATTCTGCTTCGCGCTTGGACGCTTCGGAACCGGCCTCGGCTTGTGAACCGAGATAGACGGCATCGATTTCCTTGCCGGAATAGATGACGCGATCCTCGGGACCGGTCACCTTCAGCATGCCCAACGCGCCTTTATTGAAGGCGCGGGTGATGGAGTGATCCACCAAAATGAAGGTACCGGGAACGTGCGTTTTTAGTTCAATCATTGTGGCTCCGCCGGCGGGCACGAGCGTGGTTTGCACGTGTTCCACCGGATGCCCGAGCGCGGCCTCAGGATAGACGCGATCGAGGATCTCGCCAATGATATGGAATGAGGAGACCAAATTCGGGCCACCGTTGCCGACAAATAGGCGAACGTTATCACCCACCTTGGCGGTCAGCGCGTGATCGCCCACTAGTGACCCCACTGCGCCGTTGAAGACGACGTAGGGCGGGCGTTCATCGATCGCTTTGCTCATATCGAAGGATTGCAATCCTTCCTCGCCGTAACGTCCCGTGGTGTAGAACTCGCCCTGCATTACGTAGTATTCCTTGTCCATCGGGGCCATGCCTTCCTTTGGCTGCACGAGAATCATGCCGTACATGCCGTTGCCGATGTGCATGGGCACGGGTGCGGTGGCACAATGGTAGACGAACAACCCGGGCTCGAGGGCCTTGAAGCTAAATTGCGAGCTGTGCCCCGGAGCCGTGAAGGCCGAAGTCGCTCCGCCGCCGGAGCCGATCACGGCGTGCAGATCGATATTGTGGGGCATCTTTGATGAAGGATCATTGTTGAGGTGAAGCTCCACCTCGTCGCCTTCGCGGACGCGGATGAGATTTCCCGGCACGTTGCCGCCGAAGGTCCAGAACGTGTATTCGACGCCATCGGCGAGGCGTTTGATCACCTCGCGCACCTCGAGGTTGACCACGACGCGCGCTGAATAATTGCGCGTAATAGGAGGCGGTACGTTGGGCGGAGCGACGAGGATCGCCTGCTCGATGGGCAAATCCTTGATCTCCGGTGCGGCAGCGACCGGGCCGCGGGGCACATCAGGATTTCCGCCCGATGCGGCGAAAGACATCGAGCCCAGCGCTAATGCTAGGGTGAAGCCGGTAGTGACAAAAAGCGTGCATGGGTTGGTTGACGGTCTCATGGGGATTTGGATCTTAGTTTTCGTAGCAAGGGTCGGATATTGATTTGGAACTATAATAGACAGTGAGCTGGGGCGCGTTGACTTGGATCAAGCTAATCCAAGAGGGCTGACAGCTAGGAGAGCTGACCGATGCAAGAATTGCGCGTTTCCCATCAATCTTTGCTCCATCGGACGGACTGTGGGCACTGTGTTTTACCCCTATTTTTTCGAAATTCGTGGAAATCCATTCGTCGTTTTGATCCAGATCAAGGCGAGTCGAGCAGATTGATGCGAGAGTGCACGCATGATCGACCTTGCGCCTTCGTCCTTAACTGTCACGCACGCCATCGACTCCGCCACTGCGGCCGGTGGGCGGGCCACCGAGCTCGACGCACGAGCGGGCGCACCGGACAATTTTAGCGCCATTCAGGACGCGCTGAATCTGCTGCCGTCGGGCCATCCCCAGTTCATTCGGACGAACTCTTGTCCGACCGACCTCTTGCAAAAATTTGCCGGACGGGGAGTCAGCACGGCGAGCGAGAAACTGCCGGACGGAACTTGGCGATCGGTTTTGTGCTGGATCGGCACCCGGCCGAATTCCTGAACGGCAACTTCGCCGGCGCTGTCACGCGATTCCATTTTCCCATGAATACACCCCCATCCTCCTCCAACTCCGATGCGGCCGCGATTGCTGATGTCGTTTTCGACGTGCGATTGATTCCCGGCCGCACCAAGCACGCGCAGATCTTCCAGCGGTGGCTCGATCTCGCCGTCGGGCAATATTTCGTGCTGCTGAACGATCACGATCCGGTGCCGCTCCACTATCAATTCTCCGCTGAGTTCCCCGACGCCTTTACTTGGGAGTACCTCGAACAGGGACCGGAGGAGTTTCGGGTTAAGATCACGAAACTTCGCGCAGTGACCCGTGTCGCGCGGACTTTGGCGCGAGTCGCCGAGCCTGCTCCTGCGCCGGTTGTGGCGGGAGAACGTCGCGAAATCGACGTGCGCGGATTGGAACCGCCGGAGCCACTCGTGCGTATTTTGGACGCATTGGAAAAACTCCCGGCGGGTGCGACCCTGCACGCCCATACTGATCGCGAGCCGTGTCACCTTTTTGGCGAAGCTGAACAGCGCGGATTCCGTAGTGAGTGCCGCAACCAAACGGACGGAAGCTGGATCACTGCGCTCACCCGTGCCTGAGGTAATTTCAGCGCGTCCGCCGGTCGCCGGGCGACCGGCGATGTCAGGGAGTTGGCTCGCCAAGCAGGGCCGGTTACCACTCGCTTTCATGGGCCTTGGGATCGCGTGGCTGGTGAGTGCAACCGTGCTGCTTGTGATCGACCCGCAGGTCCTTGCGCTCCCGCATACGCATCCTCGTGTGGTCGCCCTCGCGCATGCCTGGGTGCTTGGCTTTTTCGTTACAGTGGCTTGTGGCGCGGTTTATCAACTGGCACCGGTCGCCCTCGGCACCACGCTTGCGAGCGAGCGCTATGGCTGGTGGCATTTCGGTCTGCACGCTGTCGGCGTTCCCGGTATGGTCTATTCATTCTGGCGCTGGGATCTGGTGCTGCTCGCGCATTGTGGATTTGCGGTGGCCGCGGGCATTTTGCTTTTCGCCATCAATACGTGGCGCACGATACGGCGTTCCGGTCGCGGCGGCACCGTCGCCTGGTCGCTCGCGCTTGCGGCGGGTTGGTTGCTGACGACGGTGCTCGCGGGACTGGTGCTCGCGGCGAACCGTTTCTGGAATTTCATTCCCATTGATCCCGTTTTGCTGTTGCGCGCGCATGCGCATCTCGGGCTGGTGGGATTTTTTGTTACTCTGCTGCAGGGCGTCGGTTTTCAACTCGTGCCGATGTTCATGCTCGGCGAGGTGCGCGACTGGCGTTTGGCTAATGCCGGGCTGGGGCTCTCGCAGGCGGGATTGATCGGCCTTGTTCCCGCGCTGGTCTGGCACGCTGGGTTGCTGGCTTCGGTGAGTGCGCTGGCCATCACGACGGGGATGCTCTGTTCCGGCGTGGCGCTCCAGCGCGTATTGGCCACGCGCAAGAAGCGTGCGTTCGATCCCGGCACGCGCTCGTTTCTCCGCGGCGCGGCGGGAGTCGTTGCCTGCGGGATGGTTGGTCTTGCGCTAGTGATTCCCGGTTCGACGTGGGGCTCGGCACCCGGTGGATTCAACGCGATGGCTTATGCCGTTCTCGTCGTGGTCGGTGGTTTGCTGCCATGCATCAGCGGGATGATGTGTAAGATCCTGCCGTTCCTCACGTGGATGCGCGCCTACGGTCCACGCGTTGGTCGCGGACCAACTCCTTCGGCGGGCGAACTCACGCACCCACGCCTCGAGCGCTGGGGACTTGGGTTGCAATTTGTCGCCGTCGCGCCTTTGCTGGTCGGCGTCTGGCGGTTGAGCGAAACCTGGCTGACCCTCGGCGTCTGGACGCTCGCGGCCGGCGTGGCGCTGTTTGTCGCCGATATGCTTGGCGTGTTGAAGCACCTGTGGGCGCCGGCGAATTTGCCGCTGCGGAAACCGGTCTCCGTTTTATGAACCCGATTCCTGATACATCGGCCGTGTGGGACGTCCTTCGGTCGATCCCCGATCCGGAATTCGGCGTGAATATCGTCGATCTCGGGCTGATCTACAGTGTGGAATGCGACGACGGTAATATCGCGGTAACGATGACGCTCACGACGCCGAATTGTCCGTCGGGCGGTTGGATTTACGAAGGCGCAAAGCACGCCGTGGCTAATTTGCCGGGTGCGAAGAAGGTTGAAGTCGCGATGGTCTTCGATCCGCCGTGGACCCCGACGAGGTTGAGCGAGGAAGCAAACCGGCAGCTTGGTCGCATTGCGTGAAGTACTGCACCCCAGATCTCCCCAGCGAAAAGCCCGGCGTCATCCGAAATGCGGATAACGCCGGGCCAGCGCTCGGATTTGGCCGCAAGCTGTGACTGACTCAGCGCGGGCTAAGCCAGTTGCATGGGCAGACTGACGGCGGATTTTGCGCTGAGGTTCGCCGCGGTCACTGCACGGATCTTCAGGCGCCGAATCCCCCCGGCGTGTTCCATTGGACGATTTCGCCTTCGCGGCAGCCGATCAGCGCGGTGCCGACGGGAGCGAGGATGGAAATGCGCTTTTCATCGATGTTCGCGCGATCCGGAAACGTGATCGTGTATTCCTCGGTCTCACCGGAATTCAGGTCTTCGAACATGACGCGGGATTCCATCGCGACGACGCCCCCGGGAATTGCCGCAGGATCGATGATGACGGCGCGGTCCAGTTCGTCGCGGAGGTTCCGCAAAGCGGTGTTCTTGTTTGAATAGAGCGCGGTCGCGAGGAGGAGACGCCGTTTGGAGTTATCGTCGCGGGTGATGTGGATGGGAGTATGATTCATAATGTTTATTTTTGTTTTTGGGTTGGATTATATTTATGTAACCGGGGGCTAAGCCGCTGACGTTGCGGCGCCGTCGCTTCCGACTGCTTCGACGGGTTCTGCGATTTCGAACGACGTCCCATCCCCGGGCTTTGGAGCTGCAAAAAATTGGCAGCTCAGGTCCTGCGTTTGCAGGACGATGTGGTTCGGAAAAGGCGCGCCCGCCGTGTGCCCGGGATTGAGGAAAAGCGTGGACTCGGTTCGATCATGCCACTGAATCGGATCGTGGACATGACCGGAGAGAACCACGCGCGGCGCGTGACGGCGGACCGGCTCAACCAGGTCGGGATCACCCGCATCGCGCCCGCTCAGGCGAATCGCCACGGCGGTTTTTGTGGGCGGAGCATGGACCACCCAAATATCCGCTTCACCCCCTTTCGGGTGCGTGGTGCAACTGATAGTGAGCAGCGAAAGGCCATCGAAGCTGACTCGCTGGCCATCGCCCCAAACGAGCGGGCTGTCGAAGGCGCGAAGCCAGTAAGCCGGGGCCCAGCGTTCCGTGCGGGCATCCCATTCGAGGTCATGATTACCGCTACACACGCAGACGGGGCGCGGGTGGGAATTGATCCACTGCGAGATCCAGTGAATTTGTTTCGCGTGCGGAGTGACGTGGTGGAGGTCCAGCAAATCGCCGGAAATCACGGGAAGGTCGTGAGCAGGCGCGTCGTTGGACAACCAGTGGTACCAATGCTTGGTGAAATGCAGATCGGAGACGTGAAGAATTATCATGGCATGAGCCCGCGCTGCGTCCGCCCGCATGACGGATGAACGCACCAATGGGGGGAAGGTGAACGGAAGAATCCGCGCAATGGCGCGGAATTAATTTCAATGGCGTACGCCGCTAGTCGCGCGCGCCGCAGTGAGTTGCCTTATCGTGTTCGCCCGGTGGCCGCGCTTCCGGTCTGCCTGCGCGCTTTAACTCGCAGCGACCTTCAGTTCGCGACCCCGGATTGAACCGGGAAGATATGCAACGCCAGTCCCGTCACCTTTGGCTGGCGGGCACAGAAAATATTTTTCTGGAGCGTGTTCGGATTCAAAATGAGGCACGAATGTCCCGGTATGAACGATTGTCAAGTGCGTCACCGTTCGCCGGGTTGTGCCGGAGAGGGGAGTGCGGCCATTTTTTTGCGCCACTCAGGCGGGTGTGACCTTGGCGATCAGGTCACGCAGAGCGGGACCGAGCTGACGGAGTTCCTGGAGATGGATGGCGGACAAGCGCTCGATTACTTCCTCGCCGTGATGGGTGAGATGCAGTTCCACGCGGCGGCGATCGGTCGCCGAAAGAGTGCGGCGAAGAAGCCGGCGGCGCACTAACCGGTCAACCAAGCCAACGGCGCTATGATGACGAATTTGCAAGCGGTCTGCGAGTTCAGTGATGAAGGCAGGGTGGCGCCCGGGAAAACCCTTCAAGACGAGGAGGGCTTGATGCCGTTGCACGGTCAATCCGGCCCCGCGGGCGGCCTCTTCGCTGAAGTGCAGGAATAGGCGCAGCGCGTGCCGGATGGCGGCGAGTGACTCGTAGTGGGACTTGCGGAGGCGAATCGGCGGCATTTTTGAAAATCGGGAAGAAAAAGAATTGCATTATATCGTAGCACGATGCAATCACGGAATCCCTTTTCCATGAAATCAGGTTCCATTTCGAACAGCACCACATCAACGGTTGGCAAAGAGCATGACGCCTTGTCGGACTTCACCACCGACCGGCGCGTCCTGCTGCTGTGTGCCCTTGCGATCCCGATCGGGGCCATCGCGGCCTTCGTCGCCAAGGCGCTGCTTTGGCTGATCGCCGTGATTACGAATGCGGTGTTCTTTTTCCGATTTTCCACGACGGCGGTCACCTTTGGCGGCCAGCATTTCGGCTGGTGGGGCATCCTGGTCCCCGCGCTGGGCGGTCTCGTGATCGGGTTGATGGCGCGCTATGGCTCGGAAAAGATTCGCGGCCACGGCATCCCGGAAGCGTTGGAGGCGATTTTGCTGGGACGCAGTTTGATCAACCCGCGCGTGGCAATTCTGAAGCCCATCTCGTCGGCCGTCTCCATCGGCACCGGCGGCCCTTACGGCGCGGAAGGTCCGATCATCATGACCGGAGGTGCCCTAGGCTCACTTTTCGCGCAGTTATTTCACCTGACCTCAGCGGAAAGAAAAACGCTCCTGGTCGCGGGTGCCGCCGCCGGCATGGCCGCCGTCTTTGCAACCCCGGTGGCGGGCGTGCTGTTGGCCGTGGAGCTGTTGTTGTTCGAATGGAAACCCCGTAGTTTCATTCCCGTCGCGGTCGCCTCCATTGTTGCGGCGGTGGTGCGCCAGCCGTTGCTGGGCGTGGGTCCGATTTTTCCGGTGCAGGCGCATGCGATTCTTGAGCCGAAGTTTCTCGCCTGCGCGTTGCTCGTGGGCATTTGCGTTGGGCTTCTTGCCAGTCTGCTGACCAACATCGTCTATGCGTGCGAGGATGGTTTCTCGAAGTTGCCGATTCACTGGATGTGGTGGCCCGCGATTGGTGGTTTGTTCGTCGGCATCGGCGGCTATCTGGACCCGCGGGTCCTCGGTGTGGGATATGAAACGATTCACAGTCTCATGCGCGGCGAGATTCTCGGCACCGCGCTCGTTGGGTTGATCGTGGCAAAAGGGCTGGTGTGGAGCATCTCGCTCGGTTCGGGCACGTCCGGCGGGGTGTTGGCGCCTTTGCTCATGGTTGGCGGCGGCATGGGCGCGTGGCTCGGAACATGGATGGGAATCGGTGACCCGGGCCTTTGGGCGATCGTGGGGATGGCGGCGATCATGGGCGGTGCAATGAGCGCGCCGCTGACGGGGATCATCTTTGTTTTGGAGATGACGCACGATCTTAACACGATGCCCGCGTTGCTCGTGGGGACAGTCGCCGCGTTTGGGGTGACCGTGCTTTTGTTGCGCCGTTCGATTTTGACGGAGAAGCTGGCGCGTCGCGGACAACACATTTCGCGGGAATACAGCGTTGATGCATTTGCGCTCATCCGGGTCGGGGATGTGATGGATCGGACGCCGCCCGTCGTGTCCGACACGACCACCGTGGCGGAATTGGCGGCGCAGTTGACGCAACCGGGTTCGGTGGGCGCGCGCCGCCAGGCAACCTTGATTGAACGGGATGGGCTGCTGGCGGGAATTGTCACCCGGGGCGATCTGCTGAGAGCACAACGGGCAAACGGTGCCTCGGACCCGACGGTCGCGCGGGCGGGCACCGCGAACCCAATCACTGTGTTTGCCGATGAAACGCTGAATGAGGCCCTCAACAAAATGCTCCGGCACAACGTGGGTCGGCTCCCCGTCGTGGCGCGGGAGAACGCGCGAAAGATCGTCGGTTATCTGGGGCGTCCGGAAATCCTTGGCGCCCGCACTCGCGGTCGCGAAGAGGAAAGCCATCGCGAGCGTGGGCCGCTCGGGAAGCGGCGCAGCTGACCGGGCGGTCAGTCTTCGATTTCGGGCAGCGAGCAAGCCGGGCGGGAAAATTCCCCGGCTTTCCCTGCACGCTGCGGCAGGTCGGCGGTCGCCGCCTCGATCAATTCCTTCAGGACCGAGCGATGGCACTTTGCGGGGTCTTCGCAAAAGCATCCGAGGTGGATCGGCTGCCCTCGCGCGGCTGCGGCCACCAGCTCGACGACGTGGCGCGTTTCCGGCTGGCGCATTTCGGTGCGATAGTGGCGGAAAAATTCGCGGCAGGTCAGTTTGCCACTGCGGTATGCGCCAACCAACTGACTGCTCGGGGCGAGCAGTGGCAGCCACACGTCGAAGTAGCCGTGGCTGGCGAAGTCCTCCCGACGAATGCCCCGAGGCAGATGACGCGCGACGCCGACGAAAAGCCCCTTCCGTGAACCGGCTTCGCCGTAGCGGTAAGTTTGAATTTTGATTGAGGCTGCTGCAATACGGCGCATCCAAGTTAACATATCGTGAACCGATGTTTTCGCTTGGCGAGCCCTCGTTTTCGACGAAGATCGAGCGACCGGCGAAGCCCGGATGAATTCCATGCTGCCCACGATTTATTTTTTGAAAACAGGAGTTGGTTCCGATCATTCTGACACGTCGATCGGATGCTTTCGTCACCGTCGGCAAAGTTTGGGGGCCGGGCGATGAGCGCCGGGAAAAAGAGCATGGTGACGCGATGCGCCCACGCGGGGTCGCGACGGGCAAACGACGGAGCCAACGCGCCCTTCCAACCGCCCATTGTGCAAAGTACGGTGTTCGATCTCGGCACTGCCGCTGATGCAGAAGCGATATTTTCCGGGGCGCGTCCCGGTTTTGCGTATTCGCGATTTGGGAATCCAACCGTGGAACTCCTCGCGAGTATCATTGCCGACTTGGAGGGAGGGGCGGGCGCGCTGGTCACCAGTTCCGGCAATGCCGCCGTGCTCTGCGCGGTGGTTGCGGCGTTGGAGGGACGGAAAGGACCGCTGGTGACGCATCAGGATATTTATGGCGGGAGTTTCGAGTTATTGCAGATCCTCGCCTCGGTGTGCCGGGTGCCGGTCGAAACGGTGGATTCGGCAGACGCGGACGCGTGGTCGAAAGCCGTGTCCGGTGCCGGGGCGGTGTTGATTGAAACGCCTTCGAATCCGTTGATGCGATTGATCGATCTCGCGGCAACGGTGAGCGTCGCGCGATCCTGCGGTGCGCCGGTCCTCGTGGATAACACCGTGGCAACGCCGTTTAACCAGCAGCCGTTCGCGGCGGGCGTTGATTGGATCGTGCATTCGACGACGAAGTATTTGAACGGCCACTCCGACATGATTGGGGGATGCGTCGTGAAGCGCGAACCGCTCACGGCGAAAAACCGTCGCATTCACAAGAATCTCGGGGGCACGGTCAACGCGTTCGACGCGTGGCTGGTGTTGCGCGGACTACGGACGTTTCCGCTACGGATGGAAGCACACAATCGCAACGGGCAGGCCGTCGCCGCGTGGCTCGCGCGTCAACCATCCGTGGCGCGTGTTTTTTATGCGGGCGATCCGACGCATCCACAGGCTGCGCTTTTTCAACGGCAAATGAAACATGGCGGTGCGTTGCTTTCCTTTGAACTGAAGGGTGGCGCGGAAGCAGCGACGCGGTTTATCGACCGGTTAAAGTTGGTCGTTCATGCCGTGAGTCTCGGGGGATTGGAGAGCCTCGCCACCCGCCCGGCCATGTCGAGCCACCGCGGGATGCCGATTGAAGCGCGGGAGCGCGCCGGGATTTCCGAAGGACTGATCCGGCTTTCGGTCGGAGTGGAATCGATCGACGACTTGCTCGCCGATTTGGAACCAGCGCTCGCGTGACGATGGAGAATCGAGTAACCGCGTCGGCTTTAGCGCGGTGATTTTGCGGTGATCGCTTGCTGCAGGAGGCCGACGAGTTGAGGGCCGACAGAGTGCAATTCTTTCCGGTGGGCGAGATACAGTCTTTCCAATATGGCGAGGCCTTTGGCGGATAGGGTCACCTGTACGCGCCGGCGATCTTCCTTCGAGGCGGACCTGCGAACGAGCCGCAACTTCTCCATGCGATCGACGAGACCGACTGCGCTGTGATGGGCGACCTGCATTTGCTCGGCGAGTTCACCGATCGTCGCCCAGTTCCGGCCCGGGTAACCCTCGATCGCCAATAACACCTGATATTGTTGCGACGTGATGCCGTGACTGATGGCGGCCGCTTCGCTAAAGCCGAGAAATTTGCGCAAGGTGTGCCGGAACTGGGCGAGCAGTTCATAGTCTTTTTTGGACAGTCCGGCGGCGGATTTGGCGATGGGTGGCATGTGTATCGAAAACCTCGCCCCCGATGATATGGCAAGAGGCAATCGTCGGCACTGCCGCAGAAGAAGTGGGAACTGCGCGCTGCTCGGGCGATCAAACAAAGTAAGCCCATGAATACTTCAAACCAGACCAATCCCCTCGTCCTCGAGGGAAATTTCTATCAGGACGGTAAAATAGTCGGCCCCGTACTCGCGGCGGTTTTGTTGCCTCTCGACCGCTCGCATCCTGCGGAGCTCGCTGATTCGGCGGACACTCGCGTGCGCTATCTCATTACTATTCGTGGATTCTTCACGGTTCATGATGCGCTCGGCACTTCGATATGCGAGGTGGAATCCGGCCAGCAACGGATGCGGGTTTTTCCCGAAGACAGCGCTGCCACGGGGCATGAGACGGGAATTACGGTTACACTTGAACAGTAGAGGTTGTGGGCCCCAAGGAAGGCTTGCGGTCGCTTGACCTGACGGGGTTATCCGGAAAGATAACCGGCCGTGAAGTCGTCTCCCTTTTTGTTGATGCTGGTACTCGGTTTAGGCGCTCTCACGCTGCGCGCGGCCCCAAAAGCAAACGTGCCTTTTCGGATTGGAATTGTCGGGCTCGTGCATGATCACGCGCAGGGATTTCTCGGGGACCTCGGGTCCCGGCATGACATCGAGCTGGTTGGTATTGCAGAATCGAATCCCGAACTTGTGGCGCGCTACGCTGGACGGTACAAACTTCCCGCCGCGCTTTTTTATCCGAGCTTGGAGAAGATGTTAGATGCGACGAAGGTGACGGCGGTTGCGGTTTGCAGCAGCACGTTCGATCACGAATACATTGTGCGGGTTTGTGCAGCGCGGGGCGTCAACGTCATGGTCGAAAAACCCCTCGCGGTGAGTCTCGAGCACGCCCGCGCCATCGCGTCGGCCGCGGCGAGCGGGGGAATTCAGGTCATCGTTAACTACGAGACGACCTGGTATCCGGTGACGCAGGCTGCGGGGGCGAGGGTGAACGATGAACATGTCCTCGGTGACTTGCGCAAAATGGTGGTTCACGATGGTCATCAGGGCCCGCGGGAGATTGGCGCGTCGAAGGAATTCCTTGCTTGGCTGACAGACCCCGTCCTCGACGGCGGGGGTGCGCTCATGGATTTCGGGTGTTACGGCGCGGATCTGATCACTTGGTTGATGCGGGGTGAGCGGCCGGTGTCGGTGACGGCGGTAACTCAGCAAATCAAGCCGGAGATCTATCCCAAAGTGGATGATGAGGCGACGATCATCCTCACCTACCCGCATGCGCAAGGCATCATCCAAGCGTCGTGGAACTGGCCGTTTGGCCGGAAGGATTTTGAGCTCTATGGGACGCACGGCAGTCTGATTGCGCCCGAACGAAGCACGCTGCGCGTGAAAACCTCGGATGGACCTGCGAGTGAGGAAACGCTCCCGGCGCTGGAAGGCTCGCGCCGGGATCCGCTGGATTTTTTCGCCGCAGTTGTGCGCGGAGAAATAAAGCCCGACGGGCTTTCGTCGCTCGAAACCAACTTGATTGTGACGGAAATCCTCGATGCGGCGCGCACGTCTGCACGGACGGGGCGTCGGGTCGATCTCGCGAAAGAACCTTGATCGCGTCAAGGCCACCGCGACAGCGGAATTCAGCCCGACGCGCTGCTTTTGGCGGTAAACGCGCTTTCCGTTTCGTGCAAAAGTGGTTGAGTGTTGGCGCATGAAAAAGATTTTCCCCGTGTGTTGCGCCGCGATATTTGCGGCGGTGGTTTCGAGTGCATTTGCGGCAGACGTTTCGGATGCGGCCGAATTGGGCGGCGCCGACTCCCCTCAGATTGTCCCACTCTGGCCGGCCGGTGCGCCCGGCTCAGAAGCGCGCAGGAACGAACCTGAAAAAATCGTCGGTAAGAATGTCTCCAATATTCATTTTCCGACCCTTGCCATTTACCTGCCGGAAAAGGCGAAGGCGACGGATTGCGCGGTGATTGTTTGTCCGGGCGGTGGGCATCGAAATCTCGTGATGCAAAAGGAAGGCTACGATATCGCCCGGTGGCTTTCCGATCACGGCTTGGTTGCCTTTGTGTTGAAGAATCGGCTGGCGCGCGATGACGCGACGCCGGCGGGTACACCCCAGCCTTACACTATTGAGCGCGATGCTCTGGCCGACGCGCAACGTGCGATCCGCCTTGTTCGGACTCACGCTGCCGAATGGGGGGTCGATCCGACCAAAGTGGGCATCATTGGATTTTCCGCCGGCGGCGAAGTTGCGGCTCTTGCCGCTGCGCATCCCGATGCAGGTGACGCCACCGCAGTGGATCCGATTGACCGCGCTTCCGCGGCTCCGGCGTTTCAAGGGCTTATCTATCCCGGTCAGTCGCAGAAGATTCATCCGGTGAAAGGAGCCGCGCCCGCCTTTCTTGCCTGTGGTGCCGACGACCGCCCGGATATTTCCGAGGGATTGCCGAAAGTCTATTTGCTTTTCAAACAGGCGGGCGTGCCGGTCGAACTCCACATTTATGCAGGAGTGGGCCACGGATTTGGTCTGCGCCCCGGACCGGCTGCCGATTGGGCGGATCGATTCCTGGCCTGGCTTGGCACCGAAAAATTAGTCCCACGGCCGGCCAGTGGGCAATAATGTCAGGATTTATTTCGGGCGATTCTGGTATTTCCGAGTGAGATCACCGTAAAGCTTGAGCCGATTCTCCAGCGCTTGCACGCGTTGGGCGAAATCGGCAATGGCCGGGAATCCAAGGAAAGCGATGCGGTTCGCCCGCCCGCTAAACGGCAGGTTGTCCAGAAATCCCCTCGCCAGATTATCGAGCATCAGGATTTTGATGACAATTTCCTGCCGGCCGTCGAAATAGATGAAAGCGAGCAGGCCTCCCATCGCCCCGGGAATACAAACCGGAGACGCTCCGATGAGATCGATCGACACAAAGCCGGGCTCTTCGCTCAGCCTGGACGCGGAAGTCGATAGGGGCGACTGCGCAGAGTTTTTGGGAAAATCCATGGACGGCTCATTTGAGAGGGAAATTTCGCATAAGTCCATCGCGGTCCTCATCGGCGCAAACCCGACCATTCCGGAGAAATTTGTCGCGCGGCCCCGTCATGCGCCATCGATTGGCCGTCGGTTGCGTTTAGGCTGTGATCTTTGGAGCTATCTCCGGCGCGCACTCTGCACGGATTGGCACAGCGGTTTCATCCATCGGAATCAGTGAGCGGGGGCTCTCGGTCTGGAGATATTGCACGAAGTCCTTGCTGAAAAAGAGATCGAGGGTCCACTCCAAGGCCACGCGGACTTTCTTCTCGAATCCGGGAAGCTTGCCAAGATAGATCGTGCGCCAGAGCCACCAGGCCGTGAACCCCGAAAAATTAACCCCCAGAACCCGCGCCACTCCCGTCCGTCGTCCGATGGAGGCCAATAAGCCGAGGGTTTTGAAACGGAATGGTCGAAGCGTTTTTCCACTAATGCTCGCAACGATATTTCGTGCGACGGTACTTCCTTCGCGCGACGCGTGCTGCGCGGTCGGCGGATGAAATGATCCTTCTTTTTGTAAATCGGGAATGAGGGCGCAATCGCCCAAAGCCCAGATCCCGGGATGCCCCGGCACGGCAAGAGTTGCGTCGACGCGCAACCGGCCTTTTTCCTTGGGCAGGTCAATCAGGTTGAGAACGGGATTTGGCGAGGTGCCTGCCGTCCAGATCAGCGTGAAGCAAGCGAGGCGGGTGCCATCACTGATGATCACCTCGCGCGGCGTGACTGCCGTTACCTTGGATTTGGCGTGTATCTCCACCCCTCGGCGGATCAATTGTTCATCCGCATAACGGCCGAGTTCGGGACCGAGTTCCGGCAGGACGTGCTCGCCCGGATGAATGAGCACAATTCGCAGCATCCTGCGGTTCAGATTTGGATAAAAAGGCAGGGCTTCGAAAAGAAAATCGTTGATGCTACCGATGGTCTCGACGCCCGCGAAACCGCCACCGGCGATGGCGAACGTGAGCAGTGGTTCGCGATCGCTTCGTGCGCACTCGGTGTCTGCTTCCTCCAGATGGGCGATTAAACGATTACGGAGCTCAACGGCGTCACGAAGCGTTTTCATGCACAGCGCTCTTTCGGCGAGCCCCGGAATTCCGAAGAAATTGGTCACTGAACCCAGACCAAGGACGAGATGATCGTACTCCAACTCATGGGCATGCCGGCTGAATCCGTGTGCGACCGTCACGCGACGGGCGGCCAAATCGACTTTCTGCACCTCACCGACAAAAGTATGCACCCTCTGCAGTAACTTGCGCACTGGATTTACGATGTTCGTCAGGTCGAGGTCGCTCGCGGCAACTTCGTGAAGCATCGGGGTGAAAAGGAAAAAGTTTTCCCGGGTGATTAGCGTCACGTCGAGCGTCGGGTCGGCCCTTTTTTCGAGGGCGAGGGCTGTGTAAATCCCGCCAAAGCCCCCGCCGAGGATGAGAATCTTGGTTTTTTTGGGCGCGGCGATGGCGGACATGGCGAGGTGGAAAGCAATGGTTGCAGGAGCAACGGATAGAGGCGCGAGGCCGGATAAAAATTCCCAGGAATGCACCCGCCACGGAGTTTTGACTGGGATCGCTTGATGGCCAAAAAACGAAAAGCCGCCGCGTGATCACGACGGTTCCTCTAAAGGCTTATTTGAAGCCGCCTGTTTTTCAAGACACCGGCTTCAACACCGGGTAAACGCCCGTTTTGTCCGGACCGGTGTACGCTCCATCGTAACTGCTGAAATAGGAGCGAAGTTTCTTCCCCGCAAATTCCTGTTCAGTGGCCAACCGTCCGGAGAGATGCGCCCAGCGCACAAATTCCAGGAGGCCGCATTTTTGTCCGACGCGGTAGACGGCGCCCTCCGTGCTGGGATTTTGGATTTCCCACGAAAGCTGCGTGGCTGCCGGCTTGCCCAGCAGCGCGAGGGCGATGCTGTCGATTTCCACCAGGGCAAGGTCGGCCCGTTTTCCATTGGGTGCTGATGGCTTTGCGTCGTTGACCCCGGCCCCATGACCATTGGCGTGCGTGGGGGGCGTGGTTTGCATCAGCGAAAGGGGATCGCAAACCCCCGCAGGTTGTGAGCGGTTTCGCTGACCGGTCGGCTCCAGCGAGGCACTTCTCAGCTTTGTCCGCAGGGACGAGACCGCCTCATTTTTCTGCTCCACATAGACGGCATCGGCAGTGTCGGTCAGGCGGTTGTTGCGCGACGAGCGCTGCAAGTCCTGGTTGATCGATTCAAAAGCGGCGTGGACCGAATTGGTCGTGAGAAAGTAGCGATCCTTGATAAGAAAGGGAGAGTCTTGGACGAGACTTGCTTCCATTTCGGTCAGCTTGAGGTGAGGCAAATCGATGGGGATATCGATGATGGATTTCTCCTCGGGATCAGGAATCATCACGCGGTCAAGACAGCTGGTCGCGTGGGCGAGGATCGTCGTCGTGACGCTTTCAAATTCGGCCGCCGAGCATTCACCGCCGAAGCCGTCCGGCAAAAGCACGCTTTCTGCGTTGTGATGAATCGTTCCTTCCTTGCACACGCTGCTGTGGGCCCGCTTCGAGCTGAGTAACCGGGCGATAATTTCAGCGCATGAGACCTGAACGTCAAATTCCCCGGGAACCTCTGTTTCAGTGACCGCTTTAACCTGGGTGTAAACGACCGTCCGGATGCCATATGATTTGGTCGTCAGCTTGAAGACCTTGCCCACCGACTCCTGCCAAAGATCCAGGCGGGATTTTTCTTCCTCAATTTCAGGCGGGATGGGAGACGTCGTTTGCATCGGCAGTCGTTAATATCGGTACGAATTCTCGTTTTTCTTTTCAATCTGGCCAAGTGTTTTAGGGGGATTACCCTCTATAAATATAGATTTATAAATTCTTTAACGAAGCGGGTGGGTTCAGGGCTGTTTTAGCCACCGATCGGTGCCGGTCATCGCGGCTCTTCGTCGGCCGCCTCGGAAAAGGGAAGATCTACCCAACAAAAAAGCAGCCTCGAAAGAGACTGCTTTTGCGGGCAGAGAGGGAAGTCAGAACGACGCCCGGTCAATGGTGCTCGTGATGATCGTTATCGTGCTCGTGATGCGGCTCGGCCCAGAAGCCATCGATGAATACATAGCCGCGATCGCGCTTTTCCCAGCGTGGCGCAATCCAGACCGTTCGGCCATGGGGTGGGAGTTCCCAATGCCCGGAAATCCACTCATGGCGGCCGTGGCGATTGGCCCAATATCCCTCGACCCAGACGTGATTGCGGGATGGGCGGTCCCGTTCGACGATTACTTCGTGGCGGGGAGGCGGAGGCGCCCCAAGGTAAACGTTAACGTCAACCGCTGCGATCAAGCGCGGTGCAAGCAGCCCCGCGCCACTGGCGGTGAACGGCGCGAGAGCACCCAACGCGATCAACGCGGGCAAGCTATAACGGAGAATGGATTTTCGGGATTTTATGTCGGGAGGGATAATAGTCATCGTAACGTTTGGACCCAAAAGGATCGGCGGGGTTCGGGTTTTCAAACGAAGTAAGCCAGCGAACCCGACTCATTTACACGGCCGGTTCGGACCGATCTCCCGAAAGTAACCGTTATCGACAGGCGCTTCGTGCGGCTTCCTGAATCTGTTCATGCGTGAGGTCCCGTTGATGCGTCGCGATGGACCAGCTGTGGCCGAATGGATCTTCAAGCTGACCATAGCGGTCGCCCCAAAACATATCCTGGAGGGGCATCTTCACGGTCGCGCCTGCATTCACCGCCCGCGCGAACGAGGCATCCGCGTCCCCGACGAAAAGATGGATGGCTATGGGCGAGCCATTGTGGGCCTTTGGTCCCAGCGCACCCATTTCGGGAAACTCATCGTTCAACATGACGATGGAATCGCCAATCTGGACCGAGGCATGCAGGAGCCTTCCATCGGGCGTGGGCAATCGCACCAACTCGACGGCTCCGAACGCTTTTTTGTAGAACTCGATGGCGTCCGCCGCGCCGGCGCATACCAGATAAGGCGTTACGGTATGGAAGCCTTTTGGGATCGGAGTCACCGATGAATTGGCGGAAGAAGGAGGAGTAGCGGTTGTTTTCATGGAGGAAGCACCCGATCGATTGCGATATTGCCATCGATCCGTGTAATTACTCAACGAACCACCTCCATCATTTCGGACACCGAAATTCAGTCCTTTCTTCCGCCTGTCACCCCTCCCGATCAATCGGCCACGGCCAGAGACAATGCCACCACGGACGCCGGGTCGCGACGCACCATTGGCCGTCGTGAATGAAACGCATCTCGTCGCCGCTCAAACGCAGGACGTTCCGCACCGTGCGCTCACATTGCGGGCAGGCTCCGGCGTACCGGACTTCGGTACAATGAGCATAGTCGTTGATGACGCCGTGCAGCGCGCCGAGCGGAAGCCGCGTCGCGCAGTCGTCACACGTCACCTCCAACGCGTGAAGCGTGGCGCCGTTCCGGGCGTTTTGGTGCGGCAGTTCCCCGGCCAGTGACGGATATTCACAAACGAAGCGGGAAAGGGCCTCGGTCGCGACTGGTGCGTTTTGACCATCCGCAAAAAGCTCGGCGGATGAAGCAAACGCGGCGGCGGATTGGGAAGAGTTGGACACTGGGTTTTATATCGGCAGGTCCGGCTGGCGCTTCACTCGTCCTCGGCGGTAGGGCCAAAAAAATTTGTGAATCAAGGCTCAAGCTGGACAAAAGCCCGTTGCGCCCGACAAATAAAGAAGTGAACCCGGCACAATCGCCGGCACGGCGACGTTGATTTTGAATTTACCTGAAAATCAGCCGCATCGCGCGGACGTGGCGAAGATGCTGGTGCATCGAAGCGCGCGGCGCATGGGCTTGGGTGCCGCCTTGCTCGCCGCCGCCGAACGCGGCGCGATTAGCGCAGGCAAAACGTTGCTGGTGCCGGATACCGTGAGCGACAGCGACGGTCATCGATTGTATGCGCGCGAAGGGTGGCCGCGTTGCGGGGAAATTCCGGATTACGCGCTTTGGCCCTACGGCAGGCCTTGTGCCGCCACGATTTTCTTCAAATCACTGAAACTGTAGTCGAGCGTGGCTCCGGTTTATCACAACCAAGTGCAACGGTGGTCCCTCCGTGCGTGGGGAAGGATTTCGCCGGATATACCAAAGAAAAGCCGCAGCTGAATCGCTGCGGCTCAAGTGCTGTTTGATGTGGAATGGGGGTTTCCGCATCCGCCGGTTTACAGATACTTGTCCGTCACCGCACCTTCCGAGGCGGTGCTGACGAGCTTGGCATATTTCGCGAGGACGCCGCGGGTCTCACGGGGAGGAAGCGGTTTATAGGCGGCCAGGCGCGCGGCGTATTCGGCGTCGGGAATCAGGAGACTGATGGTGTTCTTGACCGCATCGACTTCGATGAGATCGCCATTGCGTACGATGCCGATCGGGCCACCGCGAGCGGCTTCGGGTGTGATGTGGCCGACGTCGAAACCGTGACTGCCGCCGGAAAAGCGCCCGTCGGTGATGAGCGCGACGTCCTTGATTAAGCCGCGACCCGCGACGGCGCTGGTGGGCGAAAGCATTTCGCGCATGCCGGGTCCGCCGACCGGTCCCTCGTTGCGAATCACCACGACGTCGCCCTTCACGACGTCGCCGCGCAGGATGCCTTTGAGCGCATCTTCCTCGCCTTCGTAAACCTTGGCGGTGCCTTTGAAATAGAGGCCTTCCTTGCCGGTGATTTTGCCGACGGCGCCGCCGGGAGCGAGGTTGCCGTGGAGCACGCGCAGATGCGTTTCCTTTTTGATCGGCTGATCCCACGGACGGATAATGTCTTGTTGGTCGGGATACGAAGGATACGGCTGCACGTCCTTGAGCGACTCGGCCATGGTCTCGCCGGTCACGGTGAGGCATTCGCCGTGCAGCATTCCGCGGTCGAGCAGCATCTTCATCATCGGGCGGATCCCGCCGATGCGGACGAGGTGGCTCATGCCATATTTGCCAAACGGTTTGACGTCCGCCAGCAGCGGAACGCGTTCGCCGATCGACTTGAAATCTTCCAGTGTGAGCGGGACATTCGCGGAGTGCGCGATGGCGAGCAGGTGAAGGATGAGATTGGTCGAGCCGCCGAGCGCGAGGCAGACGACGATCGCGTTTTCAAATGCGTGGCGCGTGAGGATGTCGCTCGGCTTGATGCCCTTCTTGAGCATGTTCATTACGGCGGCACCGGCGCGTTCGCAGTCCTGACGTTTTTCCGGGCCGATGGCCAGCTGGGCGCTGCTGTTGGGGAGACTCATGCCGAGCACTTCGATCGCGCTGGCCATGGTGTTGGCGGTGTACATGCCGCCACAGGAACCAGGGCCGGGAATGGCGCTCGCCTCGACGTCGCGCAGGCCGGCGTCATCGAGTTCGCCCTTTGCGTGTTTGCCGACCGCTTCAAAAACAGAAACGATATCGAGCGGCTTTTTGTGATCGCAGTCGCCGGGGGTGAACCCGGGAAGAATGGTGCCACCGTAAATGAAAACAGCCGGACGATTGAGCCGCGCGATCGCGATCATCGCGCCGGGCATGTTTTTATCGCAGCCACCGATCGCAATGAGACCGTCGAAGCCTTCGGCTGCAACCGCAGTTTCAATAGAGTCGGCAATGACATCCCGCGAAACCAGACTGTAACGCATGCCGAGCGTGCCCATGCTGATGCCATCGGTGACGGTGATCGTGTTGAAATAGACCGCTTTCCCGCCCGCGGCATTGACGCCTTTGCGGGCGTGATCGCTGAGTTCACCGAGGTGGACATTGCACGGCGTCATGTCGCTGGGCGACGATGCAACGGCAATTTGCGGCTTTTTAAAATCGTCGTCGGTGAAGCCGACGGCGCGCAACATGGAGCGGGCCGGCGCGCGATCGTTGCCGTCAACCACGAGGGAGGAATGGGGGCGAAGGGAATCTTTCGAAGCCATAATGAATTGGGATTAGCCGCTAATAGAGCGCAATGGACGTTCCCGCGGCAAGTGGAGAGTTTCGCGATGCGGAAGCAGCCCGGCGCATGTTATGTCGCAACGTGTGCGTTCGGCGGGGTTCGTTGGTGTGGGAGCAAGCTCGCTCCCACAAAATTCCGGCGCTTAACGCTCGGTTCGGGAGAGCTTATTTTGCTTTGGGCGTGGCTGCAGTCACCACGCGGAACACGTAGTACGCGGCGGGAGTAGACCCGACGTTTTTCATCCCGTGCTCGTCGTTTGACGCGTAAAAGAAAATCGAACCCGGTCCCGCGCGGCGCGAAACCCCGTTGATGGTCGCTTCCATCAAGCCGTCTTTTACGACGATGATTTCCTCGTCGGGATGATGATGGGGAAGGTGCGGAACTTCACCGGGGTTCAAGGTGGTGACGTGGGCTTCGAGCGACGCGCACGTGACCGTGGGCGAATTCAGGATCTCGCGACGCGCACCGGTTTTCGTCGATTTTACGGCGAGTTTCGACCACTCGAAAACTCCGGAGGACAATTTTCCCGGCAATGCGGCCGCTGCGGCCCCTTCGGCGGGCGCTGTTTTTGTCGCGGCCGTAGCGAGATTGAAAACGAGATAAGTGGCGGGCGTGTCGCCGACATTTTTGACGTTGTGCAGATCGTTGGACGCGAAGAACAGCAACGAGCCCGGGCCCGCGCGCGTGACTTTCCCGTTGATCGAAACATTCAGCGTTCCTTCCTTGAGAATGATAATTTCCTCGCGCGGATGCCGGTGCGGCGGGTGTGAGATCGCGCCGGGATTGAGCGTGGTGATGTGGGATTCAACTCCAGCGAGCGTCGCAGTGGGGAGATCAGTCACGTCGCGACGGCTGCCGTTGGCGGTTGGCCTCGCCTCGAGGTCGTTCCAATCGAAAACCATTGAACCCTGGACGGTCGCCGGCGCGGGAGTTTTTGCGGGCTGCGCATTTATCGCACAGGCGATTCCCAGCGAGAGAATCGTGAAGACAATTAACCAATTTAGACGGGGAAGATTCATCGGAATATCGGGGTTACGGAAGCATCGACGCACGCGAATAAAAAACCAAGTTTTCTCCCGTCCCCGACCGACGCTATCCGCAAAACGGCCAAAGGGAATCGCAACGTTCCATTTCGAGCTGCTACCCCGGGAAATCTCATAATGTGAAATCCTAACAACTTTGTAATGTTGGTGAAAGGTGGCGGATAGATCCGGGTGTTAGAGTGCGGCCATGAAAACAACCCTCTTTGATTTCCTCCGCCGCCGATTTGCGCTGTCGGCCGGCTTGGTCGCGCTGGCCGGCCTCATGGCTGGGGCTGCCGGTGCCGCCGGCTCCTCGTCTCCCCTTGTCATCAAACATGACAACCAGACCGTCGCTCGCGGCCAGATGGAAAAAGCCAGTTATGCCGACATCGTTAAACTCGTCTCCCCGAGCGTGGTGAAAATCACCAGCGAGATAAAAGCGAAACGCGTGAAAATGAATGGTCGCGACAACCAGATGCTCGAAGACCCGATGCTTCGCCAGTTTTTCGGTGGACGCATGCCCGAAATGGAAAGTCCGGCGCAAACCGGCCTCGGTTCAGGTGTGATCATCAGCTCCGACGGTTACATTGCCACGAATAATCACGTGGTTGACGGGGCCGATCAACTGACCGTCACCCTCGAAGACGGCCGCGAACTTCGCGCCAAGGTCGTGGGCCGCGATCCACTCACTGATATCGCCGTCGTCAAGGTCGACGCGAAGGATCTTCCCGCAGTTACTTTTGCAGATACCAATAAAATCGAAGTCGGCGACCGCGTGCTCGCGATCGGTAATCCTTTCGGCATCGGCGAAACCGTCACCAGCGGTATCGTCAGCGGAAAGGGCCGGCGCGTGGGCATTTTGAGCGACGTTAACGGCTTCGAAAATTTCATCCAAACCGATGCGGCGATCAACCCCGGTAACTCCGGCGGCGCGCTGATCGACATCGACGGCCGCGTGATCGGCATCAACACCGCGATCCTCAGCCGCTCCGGTGGTTTCCAAGGCGTGGGCCTCGCGGTTCCTGCGAATCTCGTCAGTCAAGTGGCGGAAAGCCTCGTGAAAAATGGCAAGGTGATTCGTGGTTTCCTCGGCGTGAATGTGCAGGACATCACACCCGCGCTCGCCGATTCGTTCGGTCTTAAGAGCCGAGCCGGTGCGCTTGTCGCTGAAGTGACACCCGACAGTCCTGCGGCCAAAGCGGGCGTCAAAGAGGGCGACGTTATCACGCAATTTAACGGGACCCCGGTTGTGGATGCGAATGGCCTGACCTTCCAAGTGACGGCGGTTGCGCCCGAAACGAAGGTGAACCTTGAAGTTTTGCGCGACGGCAAATCCGAAAAACTTGCCGCCACGACCGGTCAACGTCCGGGCCGCAAAGGCGCTGTCTCGGAAGTCGCGAGCACAGATGACGAAGGCGTACTGAACGGCGTCGCCGTCGAGGATCTTACGCCGGATGCGCGCCGTGAAATGCATCTACCGAACCGCCTCAAAGGTGCAGTGGTTTCCGAAGTGGCACCCGATTCCGCCTCCGCCCGTGCCGGTCTGAGCGCCGGTGACGTGATTCTTGAGATCAATCGCCAACGGGTATCCTCGGCCGAGGACGCCATCAACTTCAGCGCCAAGGCGGAAAACAAAAAGACGCTGTTAAAACTCTGGTCTCACGGCGCGACCATCTTCGTGGTCGTCGACGAAACCGATTCCGCCAAGGCCGATTCTTAAGGCGAAAATAATTTAGGTTAGGTTTGTGTGTGTGTGCAACGCAGCCCCGGTTTGTTGTCCGGCCTTCAGGGCGGATTGAACGACCGGGGCTGTTTCTTTTCCCGCTCCGGCATGTGCGCGGACGCACAGAACTTCGCTGCCTTTGGCGCTTTTCAAAATCTCCACTTAGGCCACACTGTTTTTATGCGCGTACTCGTTGTCGAAGATGATGCGAAGATCGCTTCGTTCATCGTCCAGGGATTCAAACAGTCCGGTTTTGCGGTCGACCACGCGGACGACGGCGAGGCCGGCCTCGCGCTGGCTGAATGCACCGACTATGATGCGGCAATCGTCGACATCATGCTGCCGCGACTGGACGGGCTCAGCCTCGTGCGCCGGCTGCGTGCTGCGCGCCGGCCAATTCCGGTTTTGTTTTTGAGCGCCAAGAGTTCCGTCGATGACCGCGTGCGCGGGCTGGAGATCGGTGGTGACGACTATCTCACGAAACCCTTTTCCTTTTCCGAGCTATTGGCGCGCGTGCAAGCATTGATCCGGCGCTCGTCCCGCTCGCCCGAGGCCACGAAATTGGTGAGCGGCGATGTGACGGTGGACTTGGTGGCGCGCGAAGTGACGCGGGGCGGGGAAGTGGTGATGTTGCAACCGCGCGAGTTTTCGCTGCTGGCGTTTTTACTCCGGCATGCCGGGCGTCCCGTGAGCAAAACGATGATTCTCGAAAACGTGTGGGACTACAGTTTCGATCCGCAAACGAACGTCGTGGATGTCGTCGTATCGCGCTTGCGCGCGAAGATCGATCCCGAGCACGTGAGGCTCGAAACGGTGCGCGGGGTTGGTTATATCTTCCGGCCTCATGCTTGATCGCTTGCGACAGTCCCTCGCCCTGCGACTTGCCTGGCAATACACGGTCGTGTTTGCCCTGTGTACCGCGATGCTGTTTGGCGTGCTTTACTGGCTGCTGGCGCGCTCGCTGGAACAGCGCGATCAGGAAGCGGTGGAACACCGCGCCGACGATTTCGCCGCCGCGTATCAGGTCGGTGGTCCGGCGGGATTGAGTGCGATGGTGCATAGCGACACCGCGCCGGACGTGCACACGCTGTTTGTGCGATTGATCAGCCCGGCCAATGGCGCGGTTTTCGTGGCCGCGCCTCCCGGCTGGATCGAGACGCAAGTGGAGCGTTTCCCCGTGCCCGATTGGGACGGCGTGGTGGCCGAGCGAAAAACACAAACCGTCCGCGTGCCCCAGAACGCCTTGAAGGATTACACGATTGCATCGCATCCGCTCGCTGACGGCTGGTTGTTGCAAGTGGGCCGGCTCACCGACAGCCGGCCGGTTCTACTGGCACCACTGCGTCGCGCGTTTGTCGGCGTGGGTGGTGGAGCGCTGTTGGTTTCGGTTCTGATCGGCACGTTGCTTGCATGGCGGGCGACGCGACCGCTGCGACTCGTCTCCGCGACGGCGCGACGGATTCTTGAAACGGGTGATCTTGCCGCGCGCGTCCCCGGATCGCCCGGCAGCGGTGAGCTTGACGTACTTGTCACGCAATTGAACACGCTGCTCGATCGCAACGCGACGCACGTCGGCGTGCTTCGAGACACGCTGGATAATCTCGCGCATGATCTCCGTACACCGCTCACCCGGCTGCGTGGCACGGCGGAACTCGCGATGCTGGACAATAACGATCCGGTCGAGGCCCGCGCTGCGCTCGCGGATTGTGTCAACGAGTCGGATCGCTTGCTGCACCTGCTCGAGACGCTCCTCGATATTTCCGCCGCCGAGGGCGGCGCGCTGAAACTCAACCGGACCCGCTGCGATTTGCGCACACTGGTGGAACGCGCTGCCGATCTTTATCTG
>JAYVMJ010000592.1:0-3954 GCA_043759025.1 Verrucomicrobiota bacterium
GAAAAAGCGGATTTGCCGGTGTTGGTTATCGAGAAGGTGTCGTCACCGACGGGAATCACCTCCGCCGGTGCCGGGCTGGAAGCGAGCGACTTCAACGGAGAGCCCAGCAAGGCAACGCCGATCGCGAAGAGGGGGAGAATCCGACCAAGGGTAAATGTTTTCACGCCGGGACCATCAACCGGTGGCCGTTGCAGGTCAAGATTGGGCTGGCTCATCTGCTGGATGGATCGCCGTCATCCCTCGCCGAGGCTGCGGACGGCAGGCAGTTCGCCTTTGGCGACCTCGCGATGGCAGCAAAAGTGTGAGCAATGAAGGCGGCGCGGAGTTTCAGCCGGGAGTCGAAAATGTCATCCACTGCGCGAGACGGGCCGAATTCCCGCTTGTGTCTTTCCGGTGGCCTCGTGGTCTCACGATTGTTCTCCCCACCTATTCGCCAACCGTCGTCCATGCCGCACACTGCACTCAGAACGGAAAGCCTGTTGAAGCTGACCGGGCCGATCTTCTTTCAGCAGCTCACACATACCGTCGTGTTGTTGGTGGATCTTTATTTTTTCAGCCATCTATCGGACGAGATCGCGGGAACGATCGGCCAGTTGTTGCCGGTGATCTGGCTCGGAGCGTTTGTGATTCCGGTTTTTGCGGGCACGGGTGTTTCCGTGGCGTCCCAATACATGGGCGCGAATCTGCACCAGAAGGTGATTCCCGCCTACATGATGAACCTCGTGTTTACCGCCGGGATGGGGTTGGTTTTCGGGGCGGGACTGTGGGGGGTTTCGGCGGACATCGGGCGTTGGATGGGCTTGCCGACTGAGTTGAACGCAATCGCGACGACCTATCTCGGGACGATGGGTTTTTATTTCCTGCCGATGGGCGTATTGGTGGCATACAACGCGGTGCTCTCCTCGCGGGGGATGACGCACTGGCTGATGTACAGCGCGTTTCTGGTGGCGATTCTCAACCTGATCCTCGCGTCGCTTTTTGTGCTCGGCTTTCACTGGGGCGTCCGCGGGATCGTCACGGCGTCGGTGATCAGCGTGACGACAGCCACATTCGTTTCGGTGTGGCTCGTACACGGTCGGCTCGGCGTCCGGTTTTATCTGCGGCATGGAATGCGCGACATGCTCGGTGTGCTCCGCCCGATGTTGCGGTTGGGAATTCCCAATGCGCTGGAGCCGTTCAGTTATAGCGTGCAACAGATCATCCTCTCGAAGCTGATAATCGGGCTCGGCCTCGTGGCGATGGCGGCGAACAATTATGCGGGGCGGGCGCAGATGTTTCAGATCACATTCTCGGTTGCGCTGGCGCTGGGCGGCCAGATTTTGCTCGCACATCTGACGGGAGCCCGGCGCTTCGACGATGTGGACCGGCTGTATTGGGCGGCGATTCGCTGGGGTATGTTGGTGGCGGGTTGCTATGCCGCAACGCTCTGGTTTTTCGCCGACGCGGTGCTCGGCATTTTTACCGATGATCCGGCAGTGAAACATCTCGGACGAACCCTGTTGGCGATTGCGGCATTTTATGAACCGGCGCGGTCGGTGAACATCGTGGGTGGCTTTGGACTGAAGACGGTTGGCGACGCTCGTTTTCCGGTGGTGATCGCGATGATTTTTATCTGGGGCATCCTGCCGGTGGTGTGGGTGGTGAACCATTATTGGACGCTCACGCTGGTCGGCTTCTGGCTGTTTTTTGCCGCGGACGAAATCATCCGCGCGGGCATCAATCTCTGGCGCTGGCGGACGGGACGTTGGAAAAGCATGGGAATCACTGTGCAGGTTGATCCAGTGCCGACAGCGGCCAGGTGTTGTTGCCGGAATATTAAAGAACACACTACGCGATGCTCAAATCCGCGCGGCGGACGTTGGCACGGAGGTCGTTCGCGACTCAAAACGAGTCTTGGCAACGGCTATTTCGTGCGGCTTTGTGGATTTCTCCGTGAATTTCAGCGACTGGCCGGACCAGCGAAATTCACGGTCACCGGCTCCTGATTTGTGACGAATTCACCTCATTTATTCTCTTCGGGACTTCCCGCACTGCTCGCGGCGATCGCGCCGTTTTTCTGGATTTTGCAGATTGCGCTCGTGGTTCATGTGCTGCGCACCGGGCGGCCGTATTGGTGGATCGTGATTTTGTTTATCGCGCCATTTATTGGCGGACTGGCTTACGTGGTGGTCGAGCTTATGCCGGGGTTTCATACGCCCGGCGGAGGGTGGGAATCGATTAAACCAAGAAGATGGCGGATCGCCGGATTGCGGGAGCAACTGGAGGAATCCGAGACGGTCGCAAATCGACTCAAACTCGCCGACGCGCTGTTCGAGGCCGGAGACGTCAAAGAAGCGCACGCGATCGCGAGTGACTGCTTGAAAGGCATTTTTCAAAACGATCCGCAGACACTGGTTGACGTGGCGAAATACAAGATCGGGCTGGGGCACCACGCTGAAGCCCTCGCGCTGCTGGGAAAAGTTGATACGATGGGGAATCGGTTACTTGGCCTGCAACTCCAGGTAATGCGCGGCGATTGCCTGACGGCATTGGAGCAGTTCCCCGAGGCGGAAGCGGCGTATGAAAGTGTGGTCGATCGCTATATCGGCGAAGCCCCGAGGGCGGGACTTGCGACCGTGTATGAACGCACCGGTCGCGCGGAGCAGGCAGTCGCGATTTGGAAGGAGATCCTCAAGAAATTTCGTCGTGCCGGCCCGGCGTGGCGTCGCACGGAGCTTCGGTGGTATAAATTGGCAAAAGCAAAATCGCCCTCGCAAAAGAGCTGAGCGCCGCTGCGATGGCGGATCTGGAGGGACTCGAACCCCCAACCCCTTGGTTCGAAGCCAAGTGCTCTATCCATTGAGCTACAGATCCAGTGCCCCTTTCTGCTAACGGGAATCCCCGGGCAGGGAAGCAAATTTCTGCGGGAATGGCGCAATGGGCGTTACGCGAAGAGTGGCGACGCGGGTTCAGGTCGCTGGATGAGATGCGGCGAATACGGGTTGATGAGCGATGGCCCTGCCAACCAAAAATCGGATTTCAACGCGGAGGTCGCAGAGCGAATTGATCGCTGGTCCACGATTAACCAAGCAGGTGAAGGGCGGCAGCTTTTAAAAAAGGTGATGACTCGCGCTCCATAATTGGGGTGCATCCGCGATCCGCAGAAGGGTTAACCGCTAATGGTTTCGCTTAAAGGGAGACGCGAAACCTCAAAAATCCCCTTCGACTAATCGTCTCCGGTTTTTAGACTGGGGGCGTCCGCTGATCGTGGACGGGAATGCGGATTTTCCGGGCACTTCGCGTTCTTGTGTTTCGCGTTTAAGTTTGAGCATTTCGTTCTCTCCGCCTTTGTGACCTTTGTTTTCTTGGTGTAACCCTCCGCCTACATCAAATGGCGCGTTGAAGTCTCTTCCGAACGACGACGATTAGCCGGCGAGCGGTTCGGGGCTCGGTTTTCGGTCGAAACCGTAGAGGTCGGCATCAATGGAAGCGCCTTCGGTGAGGCGGTCGCGCAATAATTGAGCGGCGATAACGCTATAGATAATGCCATTGCCGCCGTAACCCAGGGCGAACCACGTTCGGGGAATGCCGGGATATTCACCGATAAACGGCAGGCCATCGGCGGTTCCGGGTAGCGCCGGCGCTGCACGCGGCGGTATCGGCCGGAACGTGGCGGCGCCCGTGGGTCGTGCACTCCCAGCCGGCCGGTTCGGGCGCGGCCGTCGTGAAGTATCTCGCGCGTTATGTCGGCCGCACCGCGATCAGCGACGAGCGCATCGTCGAGGCCAACGACGACACGGTGACGCTCAAGTACACCGATTCCGCGACGCAGGAGCGCAAGCAAAGCACCGTGAGCGCGGATGAGTTTATGCGCCGCTAGCAGCCTGTCGGACTTTGGCGTTTGATCTTTTCCAATAATTTATTCAGTCCCGTCCCATAGGAAGCGGGCGTGGGGATTGAAGTGCTTGCGCGGGA
>JAYVMJ010000593.1:0-5012 GCA_043759025.1 Verrucomicrobiota bacterium
CGGGGGCGATCATGCATTTGGACAATTTCCTGCGGCATTTCTCTGTGCGCTCCGTGCTTACCTCGGTAAACTCTACTGTCCAACTCCGGTTTCCAGGACTTGGCGGTCTTTGCGCTCTTGGGGTAAAGTGCAGCAGCTTGGGGCGAATGGTATAAGGTGTCGCGAGCGAGCTCCCTCCCACATGGTTTCACGGAATGGTTTTTCGGGGAATGCCCCCGGGGTGGTCCCGGGGATCTTTACTGGCGACCGACAAGTCGCGCGCGGCCAATGAGGCCACGCCCTTTGAGGTCGCAAAAAACTAATCGAGGCGGACGGGCTCGCCCTTGACGCGTTCCGGTGCCTGGTTGCCGTGCAGCGCGGTATAAAATGAATCACCCGGCTTGATCGAGCCGCGCTTCACGATTTCCCCGGTGAAGCCCGATTTGTAGATGGCGGTGAGGAGCTCGAGGGTTTGCCGCGCCTGCTCGCCGGACGTCAGTGGCCGTCGTTTTGCGTCCATATCGGCGACGAAGGCATTTAGTTGCGCGCCGTGGGTCGATGCGACGTCAGGCGGAAAGCTGTGCCACGCCTGCAACAGGCTATCATCCTGCGCCGGCTGGACCGGTGTCAGTTTCCAGTTGTCCCGCGTATAGCTGTAAAGATGCGTGAGCTCGACGGTGGCGCGCTGGTAATCGAGGCGAAGGTAGGTTTCCTGGCGCGGGCTGAGCGCGCTGTTGACGATGGACCCGACGGCGCCATTGGCAAAGGTCACCAACGCGAGCGAAACGTCCTCGACCTCAATTGCGCGATCAAGGGTACGCACCACTGCGCGAACCTCGCGCCACGGTCCCATGAGATGGAGAAAATGATCCATCGTGTGAATTCCGAGGCCCACCGTGGGGCCGCCGAGTTCGGTTTTCCAAACTCCGCGCCACGGCACGGCGTAGTATGAGGCGTCGCGGTACCAAAGCGTATTGCAAACGCCGACCAATGGGCGGCCCAGATGCCCCTCATCGGCGAGACGTCGCAAATGACCGGTGACGGCGCCGAAGCGCATTTGAAAAATACAAGCGGTGAAACAACCAGTCCGTTTTTCCGCCGCTTCGATCCGGTCGAGTTCCGCCAGCGAGCCGCACAACGGTTTTTCGCACAAGGCCCACGCTCCCGCCTCCATCGCTGCGATGCACATGTCGGCGTGCTGGCCCGGCGGGGTCGCAACGAGCACGATGTCAGGCTTAACCTCGGCGAGCATCGCGAGGTAGTCGGTAAAGTGGCGGGCGACGCCGTGTTTCTTAGCGAAATCCCCGACGCGCTTCGCATCGATATCGACGGCCGCTTCGAGCACAACGCGCCCTTCGGTCGCCTCGACGGCACGGACGTGGGTTTCGCCAATGGAACCGGTTCCAACCAGGGCGGCGCGATAAGTCTTCATGCGAAATTCGGGCGTGAGTGGTAAAGATGGGAAAGAACCAAGGCCATCAGGGTAAAAAAGGAGAGCGAAGCTGAAGTTCTTTGTGAAGGAATGAGATGAAAGAAAGTAGTTCCGCAGCGCGATAGGAATTATCCTGAAAATAAATGAAAATTTAAATGTCGTGACCCAATTGCCGGTGGAACCCGACCTCCGGGCGGGTTTTTCCACGCTGCGCTCGCAACCCAACCCAACCCAACCCAACCCAACGCGCCCGGAGGTCGCGTTCCACCTGAGTTGCCACACACGTTTGCTTTTTCAGACGACGCGGGGAACTGCCCGCTGCAAATTCCATGGTCATCATCGCGTATCGCTCGTGCGGCGGGATCTGCACGGAGATATTAAAAGATCGAGCGAGTAATCGAAGGTCATGAGATCGACTCCGGCTTTGGCAGCGGGAGATAGCCGAAGAGGGTGTGGCGCGATTCATCCCGGAGATATCGCGCCGTGTCATGGTGCAAATCGAACGGAGCGGTCGGCGCAGCGTTGAAAACTGCCGCGAGGTACGCGACGATTCACGGACGGACGATGGGAGTTTCAACGGGATCGAGGTTGAACACTTTCGAGCAGGTGGGATATTTCCAGCGATTGCGGGGTCGGGATTCAGCTCCGTCTCGCGAAGTCCCAAGCGTGCGATGGTCGGGACGGCGAGATTCGAACTCGCGACCTCTTGCTCCCGAAGCAAGCGCTCTACCAGGCTAAGCTACGTCCCGGATCGGATACCGCTATCCGTCGGAACGGGCAAGACACGCAAAATTCCGGGGCGGGGCAAACCTAAATTTCAGCCCCATTTCGGCCGGACTGTTTAACCGCTAATCTCCGCCGATCTCCGCTAATTGCAGACTACGGAACTCAATTCCCGCGCTTCGCCGATCAGATGAAGCCGGCAATGTGGCCGAAGCCCCGGACATTTTTGATTAGCGCAGATCAGCGGTTAACTATTCCGTCGGATTTTTTAACCGCTAATCTTCGCTGATCTTCGCTAATTGCAAATCACGGAATTCAATTCCTGCGCTTCGCCGATCAGGTGAAGCCGGCAAATGTGGCCGAAGCCCCGGACGTTTTTGATTAGCGCAGATCAGCGGTTAACTTCTCCAGTGTTATTTGCTGCGGAGAGTGGGGCCGTCCACCCAGATGGCGGGAATCGTGGTGGTCGAGGGATGTTCGGGAACGCCGCAATCGTTGCGGTGCAAAGCGGCGATCAGGAGTTCCACGCCGCGCGCACCGAGCAGTGTGGGTTGCAAATCCAATCCGGCGGACGTCACGGCATTACTGGTGACATTGAGACAACAAAATCCGTGCGTTTCCGGGATTCGCGCGCCGCATTCCTCCATCCATTTCATCACTTCCGCCCGATGGCACAAAACGACATCGGGTCGACGGGATTTGAACCAGCGAGTGAACTCCTTGCGTTCGAGTTCGGGCAGGATGAGCGGTGGCAGCGCCTCCTGTTCCGCGTGATATTCATGATAAGTGCGAAACGCAGCCTCCCAGCGATGAAGCAGTCTGGCGTCGTGGTCCGTGTGCAAGACGAGCCCCAGCCGTCGATACCCAAGGGCGTGCAGTTTTTGCACGGCGAAAACCATGGAGCGGTAGTGATCGGGGCAAACGGCATGGAGCGCGGGGCTTTCGATCAGATAGTCGGTATAAACTCCCGCAAAATGATTCCAATTAAGTCCGCTCAACTCCGCTTTTTGAGCGATCGGCAGAAGCAGGAGACCGCGGATGCCGCGTGCCTGCAAGATGGTGTCGAGACGCGCGTCGGAAATTCCGCGCGTTCCAGTGATGATTGTTTCCGCTTTGAAACCCAATTCGGCCGCTCGAAGACCCGCTCCCCGGACGAGCTCGCGGTGATAGCGATTGGAACTGGCGGGCCGGCTGTCGGGTCCGTCGAGATCGAGGATGGCGAGCACGCCGCGAAATGTTCCCGAGCGGGCGCGGCGCATTTCCGACATCAACGCACCTGCGAGGGGATTGGGCTGATAGCCTGCGGCCCGGGCCGCTTTTTGGACGCGACGGCGGGTGGCGACATTGACGCGGGGCGATTCGCGGAGCGCTTCCGAAACGGTGGTGTGGGAGATCCCGAGGGATCGGGCAATTTCGCGAATGGTAGTGGTCGCCATGGGAAAGGTTCTTACGGTAAGAACATAGGTGGAAAACAAGGTCTGGCGAGTCGGGAATCTGGCTGCAGCTCCAGCAGAAGAGCGCGCTGTCGTTTCGAGTTTAATGATCGAGCCGGATCACGGCGGCGTCGAGTGGCGGAAGTGTCGCGTTGCGCGCCATTTTTTTTCCGGAGATCAAGTCGTGTCCGCGGTGACCGTTGAGGGAAATCCTGGCGGTGCGGTCAGTGTGATTGAGGAGGAACAGGAACCGTCCTTTCGTTGATTCGCGGAGAGTTGCTTCCACTCCCGCTGGGGTTTTTAAAATGGGCTGGATGTTTGCTTCTTTGGCCACCTGGCTGAGCAATCGATCCAATCCTGCGGCATCCGGTCGCGTGCCGAGGTAAAAGGCGAGGCCTTTTCCGTGCGGGTGACGCGTGACGGCGGGACGGCCGGCAAAAAAATCGCCCGTGTAAGTGGCGAGCGCCTTCGCCCCTTCGAGATGAAGCAGGTCGCACCAGTGGTCACAGGCATATTTTTTTCGTTCACCGACAAAGTTCAATCCATTGGTGCGTCCATCGGGGTAAGGACACCATTCCTCGACCCACAGCCCGAGGGCCTTTCGGAGCAAAGCTGGATAACCACCAAGAACAATATGTTCGTTTTGATCGACGATGCCGGTGAAGTAAGTCGCGAGCAGGGTGCCACCGCGTCCGACAAAATCGCTTAGGTTGGCGGCGTCGGTTGGCGTCAACAGATAGAGGGCCGGCGCGAGCACGAGAGCGTAGCGAGCGAGGTCGGCTCCAGGGTGAACGAAATCTACGCCGATGTTTTTTTCGTAGAACCAACGGTGCAGGGACTGGGCCCAGCCGGCGTAATCGATGCGTCCTGGTTTGGACTCGGTTTCGACGGACCACCACGCATGCCAGTCGAAGGCGATGGCGACTTTGTTTTTCATCACCGAGCCAGCTACGGCCGTGAGTTTTTCCAACTCAGCGCCCAATGCTTTGACTTCGGCGAATACGCGACTCCGGTCATGTGGCACGTGCTGGAGGAACGCGCTGTGGAATTTTTCCGCTCCGGCCTTGGAAGCGCGCCATTGGAAAAACATCACGCCGTCGCCGCCGCGGGCGAGGGTTTGCAGGCTGCCGAGGCGCATGATACCGGGACGCTTCGGTAAATTTGTGGGGCGCCAATTCACGGCGGAGGTTGCCTGTTCCATGAGCAAGAACGGTCGGTCGGGCTTCAACGAACGCATCAGATCGTGTCCGACCGCACCGGCGTGGCGGGCAGTTTTTTCGTCCACGGGATCGGGGTAACTGTCCCACGCCACGTAGTCGACGTCGTCGGCCCAAGCGCGGTAGTCGAGCGGTTTGAAGAACCCCATGAAATTCGTGGTGACCGGAATTTGCGGAGTCGCGCTTCTCAGGATGGTGGCTTCCATTCGATGGAGCGAAAGGAACGCG
>JAYVMJ010000594.1:0-1928 GCA_043759025.1 Verrucomicrobiota bacterium
GTTCCTCCAACGTTTTCAGAAAAATATTCGATGCGGCAACGTTCATCCGGTCGGCTTCATAAATCACCGCGACCTTTCGGTTTGAAATGGTGGCCGAGACTTGAATTTTTCCGATTAAATCGCGGGTTGGCTCGGCCCCGATCTGTCTCATTTTTCCAGCGGGCCGAAGCGCGTGGAAATCGGGATGCTGCTTTGGCGCGAAATACTGGCTGGGCTGCCGCGGATCATTGAGGAGTCGATCCGCGATGGCGTGGGCGACGGTCGCCAACGTGCCGAGATTTTCACCGTGAAGCAGCAGGCTGTGGGCGAGACGGCCGCGATCGATCGCACGTTCGATGACCGCGACGGTGGGCGTCCCTTCGAGGGCGGCGGGCCAGGGCAGTGGAACGGTGGACATTGTTTCGAAGCGGCGGGAGGCGGGTTGGCAAACGGCCGAGTACTCCGCTTAGCTCACGTATTTCTGCACTTCGTTCCAAATTTTCTTGTCCAGTGCGTCCGGCGAAAGCGTTCCGTCGACGACGACGACTCGCTGCGGCCATTGTTGAGCCAGCAGCAGATAGCCTTCTCGAACCTTGGTATAGAAGGCGATGTTCTCCCGTTCCATTCGGTCAGGTAGGTCGGAAGCCCGTTGTCTGATGCGGGCGAGGCTGACCTCCGTCGGAACATCAATGACGATGGTCAAATCCGGCATGACGTTGCCCACGGCAAATTGGTTGATGTCGCTAACCGGCCCCGGAGCGAGGTTGCGCGCGATTCCTTGGTATACGGTGGAGGAATCGAGGTAACGATCGCTCAAGACGATGGCACCGCGCGACAGGGCGGGTACAATCACTTCGCGAACCACCTGAGCCCGGGCCGCCGTGAAAAGCAGCAATTCCGTCTCGGGACACATTTCGTCGCCCTTCGAATTGTGGACGATGATATTGCGAATCTGCTCGCCGATCTCCGTGCCACCGGGTTCGCGGGTCGCCACGACCTCCCGTCCGGCTTTCTGGATGTGTCCGGCAAGGCGGGCAATCTGAGTGGATTTGCCACTGCCTTCGGAGCCTTCGAACGAGATGAGTTTGCCGACGGGTTTGATTTTGTTGGGCATGGTAAGCGGAGACATCCCAACGAAAAAAGGTTGGACGGGAGGCGCAACCAGATTCAACCGCTCATTCGGGAGGAATTTCATTTGATTGGTCCAAACAAACGCGCCAACACTCACGTTACATGCTCAGTCTACCTTTTCCGTCGCTCCCCCTTTCGACCATCAATGTCTGGCAGGTTTTTCTCACCACTGACGGAGTGGGCCAATTCGTTATCGGGTTGCTCGCAATTTTCAGCATCTTCGCTTGGGCGGTGATGCTGGGCAAACACACGGAATTAAAAAAACTCCGGACGCTGAATCTGCTGTTTGAAAAAAAGCTGGCCCAGGAAAAACACATTCTCGATCTGCCTGAAAATCTGCGTAATCGCCGCGACATTCCCTATGCCGACCTGCTGGCGGATGCCTTGGAGGGGTACTGGCGGGCCGCAGCCATCGGCAAGGAAAAGGGCGATGAAAATATGCGTTCAAGGCTTGAGCACGCCGAAAATGCCGTTCAACGCGCCTTGGCCAATCAATCGCTGCGTTACGAATCGAGCATGATTATTCTCGCTTCACTGGTTTCCGGTGCGCCATTCATGGGTTTATTCGGCACCGTGTGGGGCATCATGGAAGCGTTCAGCGCCGTCGCGACGCAAGCGTCCGCGAGCATTCAAACGTTGGCCCCGGGTGTCTCGGCGGCGTTGTTGACTACAATTTCAGGCCTGATCGTCGCCATTCCGTCCGTGTTTGGATACAATATCCTCCTCGGTAACGTTAAAAAGATGATCACCGAATTGGAAAACTACGCGAGCAACCTCGCCGATCGCATCGAACTGGAAGCCAAGTAATCACCGACCAT
>JAYVMJ010000595.1:0-4567 GCA_043759025.1 Verrucomicrobiota bacterium
AAGATGCGGCGGGTTCGGATAAATCAAAACCCCTGACGCTGCGCGAGACGCTCGCGATTCACCGGTCGAACAAATTGTGCAGTTCCTGCCACGGGCGCATGGACCCCCTCGGGCTCGCCTTGGAAAATTTCAACGCGATGGGCGCGTGGCGCGACCGCGAACTCGATCAGCCGATCGAACCGGCGGGGCAACTCATCACCGGCGAAAAGTTCGCCGATATTCGTGAATTGAAACACATCCTTGCGACCAAGCACCGTCGGGATTACTATTATTGCATCGCTGAAAAGATGCTCACCTATGCGCTGGGTCGCGGCGTGGAATATTATGATACCGACACCCTGGACCAGCTCGTGGCGCAGCTCGAGTCTTCCGGCGGTCGTCCGTCCGCACTTTTAAAAGGCATTGTCGAATCCGCTCCCTTTCAGCAGAGCCGCCCCCGCGACCTCACCCGTACCGCCGAACAAAACCCCTCTCCCTCGCCAAGTCCGCAAGGCTGAGCCAACCGCCGCCCAAATATGAAAACTCCGCATTACTCCCTCCATCACCAGTCTGCCGGCCTGAGTCGCCGTAATTTTCTTCGCGGTTTGGGCGCTTGCGTGGCCCTGCCGGCTTTCGCTTCCATGTTGCCGTCGCGACTCTTCGCGGCCGATCCATCACTGCAACTGGCGACGACTTCGACGGGTGCTCCGCTGCGCACTGCCTTTATTTCCTTTCCCAATGGTGCCATTCCTTCGCGGTGGTGGCCTGAGGGCGGCCTGACCGATTTCCGCTTCAACGCCACGCTTCAGCCGCTCGAAAGCATGCGAAAAAACCTGCAGGTTTTCGGCGGACTCGCCCACGCGAACGCCAACCCCGGCAACGACGGCGGCGGTGACCACGCCCGCGGCAGCAGTGTTTTCCTGACCGGCGTGCGTCTCAATAAAAGCGCAACCGATGTGCGCGCGGGCATCTCCATCGACCAGGTGATTGCCAACCACATCGGTCCTCTCACGCGCTTTCCGTCGTTGGAAATGACGTGCGATGCCAACCGCAAGTCCGCCGATTGCGATTCGGGTTATTCGTGCGCTTACCAGTACAACGTGTCATGGCAGTCGCCGACGACCCCGATGACGCCCGAGGCGAATCCGCGGTTGGTGTTTGAGCGTCTGTTTGGCACCGGCGTTCATGGTGAGCGCGCGGCCAACGCCCAACGGCGAATGATGGACCGGCGTTCCGTGCTCGATTTTGTGATCAACGACGCCCGCCGTTTGCAGACCCGCTTGGACGCCACGGATCGCACGAAACTCGACCAATACCTGACGGGTGTTCGCGACGTCGAAATGCGCATCCAGCGCGCTGAGCGTTTCGGGGCGAATATCGATCCGGATCAGGCGACTCCGGTCGGCATTCCCACGCTCGAATCCGAGTATGTGGAGTTGATGTACGACATGCTGTTGCTCGCGTTCAAAACCGATTCGACCCGCGTCGCGACATTTATTCTGGGCCACGACGGCGACAACCGTTCCTTCAGCGAAATCGGGATTTCCGAGGGTCATCACGATCTGTCGCACCATCAAAACAATCCCGAGCGCGTGGATAAAGTCGCGCAGATTGACCGGTGGTACGCGGAGCAATTCGCCAAATTCCTCCAGAAAATGGACGCCACCCCGGACATCGACGGACACTCCCTGCTGCACAACTCGCGGATCATTTACGGCAGCGGCAATGCGGACGGCAACCGTCACACGCACGAGAACCTGCCGATCGTGCTGGCGGGCGGCGGTGGCGGATTGCTGCATACCGGTCGCTATGTGCAGCACGGCAATGTGCCGATGAGCAACCTCTTTCTCACCCTCGCGGATCAAGTCGGCGTACCCGATCTCGAACGCTTCGGCGATTCCACCGCGCGCCTCGGCAACGTGTAATTGAAACAAAGCGGTCGGAGTACGGAGTTTAACCGCAGAAAACTCAGAATACACCGAATGAATACCGGTGAGGCCGGACGGAAAGGGCAGCGACTTGCCATGGAGCCGCAGCGACCCCGCTGCGGTATCCCGACGAGTCACGGTGGGTTGTCGCGGTTTCGTCAAATTCTCCGAGCCTGCCATGAGCCCTCCCGTTTCCCTGTTCCAGTCCGCAGTTAGACCGATACTTGGATTGTGAAACACGCTGCTCCGATCACACGGGTTGAAATCAGTCGATGACGCCCCATTCACGCTTCCCAAGCGGCAGGAAAATGATGACCGGATTTCCGCGGGCTTTTCGGACGTTCGCGTTGGGTGCGGTTGCTTATGCGGCACTTTCAGCGATCTCGGTTTTTGCCGCTGACGATCTCGACGTCTTTAAAAAGAATATCCAACCCATCCTCGCGGAACACTGCTACGATTGCCACGGCGACGGAAATAAGAAGGGTGGTGTGCAGTTGGATGGTTTCGCCAATGAGACCGCCTTGCACGATCCCGCGCTCTGGATGCGCGCATTGAAGAACGTGCGCTCCGGGATCATGCCGCCAGCCGACGAGCCCCGTCTGCCGGACGAGGACGCGATGAAAATTTCCGAATGGATCAAGCGCGGCCCATTTGCCCTCGACCCGCTCCGGCCCGATCCCGGCCGCGTCACCGTTCGCCGGCTCAATCGCGTCGAATACCAGAATACCATCCGGGAATTGCTCGGCGTGACCTTCGATACGCAAAAAGAGTTTCCCGCCGACGACACCGGCCACGGCTTCGACAACATCGGTGACGTCCTCACCATCTCGCCGATGTTGCTCGAGAAATACCTCGATGCGGCCCAGACGATCGTGTCGTCCATTGTGCCCGGGAACGCGAAGGCCGTTTCGGAGGAGATCTTGCTGGGCTCCTCGTTTACCACTTTGCCGATGACTCCGGCGCCCGCTCCAACCCTGGCGGTGGAGGCGACGACGAATCCGGCCACGGCGGCGCTTAAATTGGAACGCCCGTTGCCCGCGGTGCACGGCACGGCGTTGGATCTTTCGTATTACACGCCTGCGATCGTCGGCGCGACTTGCCACATCGCGCACGCCGGCACCTGCCGGCTGGCGTTGGACCTGCGCTCGGTGGAACATTACGTCGACGAACAGTTCGACTTCAATCGCTGCCGTTTGATTTTTAAAATCGATGGCGAGACGGCCCTCGAACAGGAATTTGTGCGCGACGAGGAGGAAAAGTTTTTCAGGTTTTCCTACGAACGCGCTTGGACCGCAGGTGATCACAAACTGACCTTCGAGGTCAAACCCCTCGCGCCCGATCGTGAACAGAATCGCCTGCTGCGGATCAGGATCGCGTCGGTGACCGTGCAGGGCCCGCTGGATGCGAAATATTGGACCAAGCCAAAACAATACGACCGGTTCTTCCCGCGCGCGGTGCCGCGAACTACGCATGCACGCCGCGTCTACGCCAAAGAATTGCTCGGGAAGTTCGCCTCGCGCGCATTCCGCCGGCCGGTGGATGCGGCCACGACGGAGCGTCTCGTGGCGCTGGCGGAAAGCGTTTATTCGAAGCCCAACAGTTCTTTCGAAACCGGCCTTGCCCGGGCGATGGTGGCGGTGCTGGACTCACCTCGTTTCATCTTTCGGGAGGAAGAGACTGAGCCGCTGCGGCCCGGTCAGACTTATCCGCTGGTCGATGAGTATTCACTGGCGTCGCGGCTTTCATATTTTTTCTGGTCGTCAATGCCGGATGATGAACTTTTCAATCTTGCCGCCGCGGGAAAACTCCGGGCGGCCCTGCCGGCGCAGGTGAACCGCATGTTGCGCGATCCCCGTTCTGCGGAATTCGTGCACAATTTCACCGGACAGTGGTTGCAGGCCCGTGATATTACGTCGGTGCAGATCGACGCTTCGTCCATTTATCTGCGGGAACATTCCGATCCCGAACTGGAGGCGGCCTTCCAAACGTATCTCCAGGTCAACCCGATCCCCGAGGAAAAGCGCACTCCCGAACAGGTCGCCGCTCTCGCCCACGCCCTGCAGGTATACTTTGCCTCCCTGCGCGTGCCGAAGCCAAAGCTGACCGGCGAATTGCGCTGGGCGATGAAACAGGAGACCGAGATGTCCTTTGCTTATTTGCTCAAGGAAGACCGCAGCCTGTTGGAAATGATCGAATGCGATTACACATTTTTGAATGAAGACCTGGCCAAACATTACGGGATTAGCGGTGTCACCGGGTCGGAGATGCGGCGCGTGCAGCTGCCTGCGGGCAGCCCGCGCGGCGGGATTCTCACGCAGGGCACGATGCTCGCGGTCACCTCGAATCCGACGCGTACGTCGCCGGTGAAGCGCGGCGTTTTCATCCTCAATGCCATCCTCGGCACACCGCCCGCGCCGCCGCCGCCGAATATTCCCGCATTGGAGGACGCCGCCAGTCCCGATAAAATCATGCGCATGACGCTGCGTGAAAATCTCAGCCTTCACGCAAAAAATCCGATGTGTCATTCCTGCCACAGCCGAATGGATCCGCTGGGATTGGCGCTGGAAAATTTCAATGCGATGGGTGCCTGGCGCGATGCCGAGATGAAACATCCGGTCGAGCCGGCCGGAACGTTGATCACTGGGGAATCCTTTGCCGAC
>JAYVMJ010000596.1:0-3356 GCA_043759025.1 Verrucomicrobiota bacterium
CTAGGCTCACGGTCAGCGACAAGCTCCGGGGTATCGGACCCCAAGCGAAAATGAATTTGGTTCGGCGGATCATATTTTGCATGGGTGGAATTTGATCGATCAACGCGACAATGAATTGGAGGCGGGACTGCCAGTTCCGCGGGAGTGATTTTGCGAGGCGTGAATCGAGCGGGACTGGTAGTCCCGCCTCCCGGTTGGAGATCAATATAATTGTGAGTGCGCTGGTGGCTGTTACAGCGGCGGGAGCTGGTCGCCGGCGAGGGCGAGATTTTCGATGGCGGCGAGTCCCCATTGGGCGGTGGCGTTGCTGGAAACGAACGCGGCCTCATCGACCGGACGGAGCACTGCGGGACCGGTGATCCGTTCCGTTTTGAACGGATCGCCACGACCATAACCGCCGGCGCCGGCTTTGAACTCGGCCCATGCGCGTTTTCCGAGCGCGGGATCGTGGTTGATTTTGGCAGCGTAAGCCGTGAGGCGCGAGTGACCCTGCTGGAGATTCAGTTTCTCCAGCGGATGTCCGAGGCGCCGGGCTTGTTCACCGGCGGGGGCGTTGTAGAGTTCACAATAATCGAGCCACGCCTGCTTGAACGACGGTATGTCGAGAAGTTGCACCAACTCAGCGCATACCTCCACGAGTCCGAAGACCGCGCTGAGGTGGGAGGCGGCGGCGCGGGGGTTCGTGGAAATATCGAAAACACCCGTTTCAAGATCCATGCGTTCGCCGGTGGAGAAAAATCCGTGGGGCTGTTGAGCGATCGTTTTCATGCTCGATATGAGGCGGTCGCGAATGCGTTTGTCGCCAGTGCGCTCCCATTCGGTGAGCCACGCGGCGGACAATGCGCCCCAGTCGGTACCGAAACCAATCCGCGCATGCGTGGCGGTGGCGTCTGGTTCCTGAGGTTTGCCGTTTTTCATGATCTTACGATTGGGCTGGATCTTTACCAAGGCGTGCGCGGCCTCGACCTGCTCCCGCATGAGATCGCCCACGCGTTCGTCCGCGGTCAGATAATAATAATAACGGCGGTTGGCGGCGTTGCTGATGCGCAGCTGCTTCGCGCTGCAACCCCAATGCAGGACGTTGTGCCGCGAACCCAATGGGGCGAAACGACCGATGTGGTGGACGTCGACTTCGCCCGTGTGGCGGGTCATCGCCTCAGCGAAACGGAAAACGTCGGCGCGACCCGTACGGAGAAAATAGAGCCACAACCAGAGATCAGTGGAGAGCTCGGAATTGTCCCACGCAAATCCCCCGACGTCATAGCGCCATTCGTGACGGTCGGCATCGTAGGTATGCATGACGTCGCCGTAGTTCCAAAACCCGTACCAACGACGCTCGCTTTGCTGGCCTTGGTAGTATTTGAAAAACCAATCGAGTTCGTTTTCGAGTTTGTTTCGCGCGGGAGTGGATCGGTCCTCCGGTGACCACAGACCGCCGAAGATTTGGCATGTGTTCATGTACTCCGGCGTCGGCACGGCGACGGGCGGTTGCCGCACCATTTCCGCCATTTCAACGAGCCGGTCGCGCGACGGAGTTGCGGGCAGGGCCCAGAAGAAAAGTTCGCTGGTGCGCGCGACACCTTCGGGCGAATCGAAGCCCGGCTCATAGTCCTCGTAGGTGATTTCCATCGCCTCGACCTGTTTGGCGTAATCGTCCTCGCCCATTTCGTCGTGATAGGAACGGAGATCCATCGCGCCGGCGTCGGGCGCCCACAGCCAGGTGGTGATTTCAGCGAGGTCGTCGGTCGCGTTGCGGATGTCGAGTTGCGCCGGGTGGCTTTGCCAGAAATTACGCAAGCCGAAGGCAACGCCGCCCTTGGGCGAGCCGACGTAGCCCAAGCCACCGGCGCGCGATCCGCGGGCGGAACCAAGCCAGGTAAATCCTTTACGCGTGCGTTTGCGGATTTCGAAGCCGTCGCAGTTCGGTTGGAACATAGTCCAGTCGGCGAAGGCCGGAATGTATTGCAAGCGGCTGCTGACGGTGCGTGCCCACGAGTCGAGTGGCGGCGTGGCGCGACCGGCAAGTTGCGCCGCTTTCACCTCAGCGCCCGGATCGCGCCGGAGACCGGTGATCCCGCGCACGGCCTCGGCGAACAGGCCTTTCTCCTGTCCGGAAAAACGAACGTGCCGGTCATACAACGCGCCGCGCATCGGCACCGAAAAACGAATTCCCAAACCGCTGATCGCGTCCTTCTTCGGATCACCGTTGTAGATGATCGTGTGCAGCAGCCGCACCATTTCGCCGCCGGCGTAGAAATAAAGTCGGACCACGAAGGGCAGCCATTTACGGGCGCCAGTCGTGGAGGCGTGCTGGCCGGTGATCTTGACCACGGCGCGCACCGCCCCGCTCGATTCAAGCGTGACGGAGTTGATTTCGCCCTCGAATTTCTCCTCGGTCGCCGCGCGCTCCGGTGAGTCTGAACGCAACATGATCAGCTGTCCGTCGCGCAGGATTTCCGTGCCGCCACGCGTGATCGACGGGATGATTTTCCGGCCCGATTTCGCGATCGTCGCGCGGATCACCCCGGTGTTGATTTCGAGCGCGTCGGCGGTTTCCTTGACGGTGAGTGGGTAGGACGGCGTGGCGGGCGTGCCGGCCGACAACTCGAAATCCGGCGTGAGGAATTCGTTGGCGGGAATCGCGTGCCCGGTCCATTTGAGCGAGCCATCCGGCCAGTAGGCGAGGGGCCAGCTTTGTACGGGAACGCTTTCGCCTTTCGTCGTGCGCAGTGCAAACCCGGTTTCCGCGGCGTGCTGGCCTTGCGGCCATGGCGTGCCCCACGTTGTGCCCGGTGCGAACGAGGGGATGGCGGCGTCGAGCCAATGGACACTGGCGATTCCCGGCTTCACGGGTGTTTTGACTTTCGCTGAGAATGGATTTTCCGGTGCGGCTTGGAGATCGCGCGCGAGTTGCGCGGCGGCGACGGCCAGAACGGTACTGCGGACGAATTCGCGACGAGTGATGGACATGATTGCGAGGGGTTGAAAACTGTGACGCCGCCGTGCGTCGATGGTAACTGACTAAAGCAACAAATCAGGAAACGGCCGGCGTAGGGAGGGTGAAACCGGCTTCCTGGAGAAGTGACTGATGGGCGAAAGCGCGCAAGAGGGCGGCTTCAAGTCCGCTCACCACGGGGACCGGCGGCGTGTTTGCGAGCGGTGTCTCCCAATTGATCAGGGAAGCGGGCACAGTCTGCACTCGCGCAGCGGCGTGGACCGCCTCGACGAAAGCCGTGTGACGTTCGGCCAGTGCGGTGGTGCAGATGATCGTCTCGGGCGATTGGATTTTTTTCAAAACTGCCGTAAACATCGATTGCCGATTGGCGGTGATATCGGGAAGCAGGCGTTCCTCCTTG
>JAYVMJ010000597.1:0-2461 GCA_043759025.1 Verrucomicrobiota bacterium
AAACTCGCAGATCGAGGAATGATCGGGGTGGTGATTCGCGCAGAGGTAACGCACCGCCACGTCACTGTGCGTCGCCGCCTCGATGGTGCGGGAACCTCACGTTCTCGCGGCAGAGCAACACGAGGCTGGTTCCGATTGAGTTGGCCGGTCCTGTGGCGGAAGCGATGAAATTGATCAGAGCCTCCACGCCGGCTATAATCGAGATCGTTGAGAAGATGGAATCCGGCATGATCCTCGCCGACGCCACGCAAATTCACCAGGTGATGATCAATCTTTGCACGAACGCCGTGCATTCGATGCGCGACCGGCGCGGGCGATTGGAAATTGCGGTGCGGAACCTGACGGTCGATGCCGGGCTCGCGGCGGAAATACAGAGTTTGAAGGCCGGCGCGTATCTTCGCCTGACGGTGGTGGACAACGGTCACGGCATGCCTTCTTTACGACGAAGGGCCAAGGCGAGGGCACGGGGGCTGGGTCTGGCAATTGTGCAAGGCGTCGTGGTTAATCATGGCGGCGCGATCCGCGTCAGCAGCCGGGTCGAGGAAGGAACCAAATTCGAACTTTATTTTCCCCGCACGGACCGACGCGCCACGCTTTCCACGCCTGCGGTTCCACCGGTGGCGGGCGGGGGACAGGAGATTCTGAGGGTGGATGACGAGCCTTCCGTCGCAGAGTTCGCCGCGTCCCGCTTGAAACATTTTGGATATCGGCCGGTGTTATTCCGTGATCCACGCGAAACGCTCGCCGCGTTCAATGCCACGCCCGGGCGTTTCGCGGTCGTGGTGACAGACCTCACCATGCCGCATTTGACGGGGCTGGAATTGATCAACCAGATCCGTTTCGTGCGACCGTTGGTTCCTGCGGTGGTTTTGACGGGCTACGGCCGGGAGGAGATTTGCGAGAAGATCGCGGAGTTGCCCTGCTGCACGTTGCTCGCGAAGCCTTTTAGCGGCGAAGAACTCGCACATGTCCTCGGCGAGGTGATCAACCAAGGGCGGCGAGGTTCGATGTGATGATTTGTGGACCCACGCCATTCCGGCCGTCGAAGGGCCAGCTACTGTCGGGCGGATTATCCCTAATCCGCCGGGACAGGCACTGCGCTCTCGTGGACGGGGCGTTCGGGAGAACGCGCCCTACCTGTTGACAACAACGGCATTCGTTTATCTCGAATAGCCCGCCAAAAAGATTTGCGTGAAATACCGGCGATTCGTGGTTAACTGCTGTTCCCTCCGTCATGTCTAAGCATTCAAAACTCGAACTGACCCATCGTCCGCGACGCCTGCGTCGCCATGCCAGCCGTCGTGCCCTCGTGGCCGAGACAGTGCTTCGCGCGGAGGACCTCATCGCGCCGCTGTTTGTGGTCGACGGAAAGGGCGCACCGGAACCGATCACGTCGATGCCGGGAGTTCATCGTTTTAATATCGAAGATCTGGTCAGGGAATGCGCCGAGTTGCAAAAGCTGGGTGTACCCGCCGTGGCGTTGTTTCCGAAACTCGATGCGAGCTTGAAAAACGCCGAAGGCACCGAGGCGTTGAACAGGGAGACGGTAGTGCTGCGGGCGGTGCGGGCGGTTAAGGCTGCGTTGCCGGAATTGACGGTGATCACCGACGTCGCGCTCGATCCCTACACCAGTCACGGACACGATGGGGTGTTGAATGAGAAGGGCGATGACGTGGACAATGACCGCACGGTGGGGATTTTGCGCGAGATGGCGGTTCTCCAAGCGGAAGCGGGGGTGGATTTCGTTGCGCCGTCGGACATGATGGACGGACGGGTGGGCGCGATTCGCAAGGCGCTCGACGCCGCGGGGTACACGGACACGGGAATTCTGGCTTATTCGGCAAAATTCAACTCGGCCTACTACGGACCTTTTCGCGAGGCGGTGGGTAGCGCAAGCGCTGCGGGCACGCGTTTGCTCAGCAAAGCCACGTATCAGATGAATCCCGCTAATCGGCGCGAAGCGATTCGCGAGGTGCACCTGGATATCGTCGAGGGTGCGGACATCGTGATGGTCAAGCCCGCCGGTCTCTATCTCGACGTCATTCGGGAAGTGCGGAATTCGACCCGCACACCGCTGGCGGCGTATCAGATTTCCGGGGAATACTCCCAGATCCATGCGGCGGCGCAGCTCGGGTGGTTGGACCTGGTGCGATGCCGGGATGAGTCGTTGCTGGCGATCAAACGTGCTGGCGCGGACATGATCCTGACTTATTTTGCGAAGGACGTGGCGAAGGCGCTGAAGGGGTAAAGGCGTTTTGAGTGGATGGAAACTGGAGTCGCAGCGACCCCGCTGCGGTGCTCTCGTGGGCGAGGTTGCCCACGCTCGTGCGTCCATGAAACCATGAACTCAGAATGTGAAAGGCATTACCGCCGCGGAGGCAGAGACCGTGGTGCAGTCGAAAGCAACTGCGTCGCTGAAAGGCGGGGTGGGGAGCAGCTGGAGACGGAAGGATGGTCCCGA
>JAYVMJ010000598.1:0-2812 GCA_043759025.1 Verrucomicrobiota bacterium
TGGGCCGATTACCAAACGGAAATTCGCATGGCGAAGAACGGCGCGACGGCGCTCAAGTTCGAGCAGGATCTCGTCGCGGGGCTGCAGCCGAAATTCGACGCGGAGATGAAAGTGTTGAATGAGATGAAGGCGAAGGACACCGGCCACGCTGATGCGAAGGTGAATTTGGCGGACGTGCCGTATTATCAAAACCAGTTGAAGAAGGAGCGCTACGCCGTCGATACGGAGGCACTGCGGGTTTATTTTCCCTACCAAGCGACGCTCGACGGGATGTTTGCGATCTACCAAAAAATATTCGGGCTGAAATTCACCGAGGTGACGCCGCCCTACGCGTGGGCTCCGGGCGTGCAGCTTTACGTTGTGCAGGACAGCGCGACGGCGGTGCCGATGGGCGCGTTTTATCTCGATATGTTTCCGCGCGAGGGGAAGTTCAATCACTTCGCCTGTTTCTCGCAAAAGTCCGGGCGGGTCATGGCGAACGGGCATTATGAGCTGCCGATCGCGGCGCTGCTCTGCAATTTTCCCGCGCCTTCCGCGGACAAGCCGTCGTTGCTTAAACACAGCGATGTCGAAACGCTGTTCCACGAATTTGGGCACGTGATGCACATGTTGCTCGGCCGTTCGCGCTACGCTTCCCAAGGTGCGTTTAATGTTCCGCAGGATTTCGTCGAGGCCCCCTCGCAAATGTTGGAGAACTGGGTGTGGGACAAGAACGTGCTCGATACGTTTGCGGCCGACTATCGCGACAAGACGAAGAAGATTCCGGCGGAAACGATTGAGGCTCTCATCGCGGCCCGCCACGCGACCGACGGGTATTATTACCGTCGCCAACTTGCGATCGGGTTGCTCGATCTCAAACTGCACGTGTTGTCGCCCGATGAGGCGTGGCTGACGGACGTCGCGCAACTTACCAACAAGGTAACCGGGGACGTGACGACCCCGCCGCCGGCGCACACCGCGTGGGTCGCGTATATCGGGCATCTTGCGGGCTATGACGCGGGGTATTATGGTTACCTGTGGTCGAAGGTCATGGCCATGGACATGGCGAGCGAGTTCCGGCAGGCCCCCGGCGGTTTTCTGGACGAGAAGGTTGGGCGGCGTTTGCGCGATGAGGTTTACGGGGTTGGCAACACCCGCGATGTCGGTGAGTCCGTGGAGAAATTCCTCGGCCGGCCGCGATCGCAACAACCGTTTCTCGAGGATATCGGCATCGGGAAGCAATAGCCCTTTCCGTTGAAGCGATTGGGCGCTCCGGTCAGTGCTTGGTCGCTTCAATCACAGCGACATCATCTCACGGAGCCGGAGTGACTGGCGCCGCGACATTTCGATTTTGTGTGCGCCTTTGATCGAAATGATGAGGTTGTCGGAAACTCCTGGATCGATGCGTTCGATGGCCCGGAGATTAATCATGCATTGCCGACTCGCCCGGAAGAAGATGGCGGGATCCAGTCTTTGCTCGAGCAGGGCGAGCGAGCGCGGAATCAGCGGCTTGTTGCCACCAAAATGGAGCCGGGTGTAGTTGCCTTCGGATTCCAGCAGCGCGATGTCCGAAAATTGCACCATCCAGCATCGCTCGCCGTCGCGGACAAACACGCGGTCTTGTGGCGTTACGGGCGGCGGAATGATGATTGACGAACTGGTTGCCGCGGTTCGCGCCGGATGAAGTTTTTTCAGCGCGGAAGCCAGTCGCTCCGGCGCGATAGGTTTCAACAGATAGTCCAGGGCATTAGCGTCAAAGGCCTGCAAGGCATGTTGGTCGAAGGCGGTCGTGAATATCACCTGAGGCGGCTCATCGAGGCGTTCCAGCAGTTCGAAGCCCGACATTCCCGGCATTTGCACGTCGAGAAATATCAGGTCGGGAGTTAGCAATGTGATCTGATCCGTTGCCTCCCGGCCATTGCGGGCTTCCCCGACGATTTCGATGTCCGGATGCGCCCCCAGCAGGCGGCGGAGTTCGGCACGGGCGATTCTTTCGTCGTCGATGAGCAGTGCTTTCATGCCGCAATTACTTCCTGGATTTTGGTGTTTTCGATCCGGACAAGTGATTTCACCGGGCAGTGAAGAGGAAGGCGAAAGCGAGTCCGAAAGCGAGTCCGTTGATCAGATCTTTGGTGGCTCGCTTCATGGATGAAGTTTAAAGGACGCCCAACCCGGGAATCCGTACGGTGGCAAGAACGCTCCCGCAATTGGTTTCAGTCAACGTCATGAAGGCGTCCCCACCATGAAGTACGCGCAATCTTTCCCGGAGGTTTTTGAGTCCGACGCGGGTTGAATGGGCGGTGGTTGTTTCCAGCCGACCGGTGTTTTCCACCGTGAGCACCAGTGCGTTGTTTTCGAATTGGGCGGTGATCGCAATTTCGCCCGCATCGGGCAGATGAGCGATGCCGTGCTTGATCGCATTCTCGACCAAGGTTTGCAGGAGCATGGCCGGAACCACGCACCGAAGCGTTTCCGGTGCAGTGGAGAAACGCGTGCGAAGCCGCTCATCGAAACGGACGGATTCCAGCGCAAGATAGTCGGTGGTAAACTCAATTTGCTCACCCAAGGTCTGGGCAGGAGCGGAGTCGCGGAGCAGATTGTGGCGAAGGATATTCGCGAGCCGGGTCACCATATCCTGCGCATGCGCGGGATTTTCGACGATCATCCCGCGCAGGCTGTTGAGGCAATTGAAGAGAAAATGCGGCGCCAGTTGCGCCTCGAGGGCTTGCAGTCGCGCCTCCCGCATGCCGAGTTCAAGTGCGGCCGCATTTTGCCGCGACCGACGGGCGCGAATCAGTGCCGCACAGCCCGTATAGCCTGCGGTCCAAAAGAA
>JAYVMJ010000599.1:0-4104 GCA_043759025.1 Verrucomicrobiota bacterium
TCAACTTAGCGAAAGCTCTCCCTGAAGAACCGGATGCGTTAATTGCGCTAGTCCGGGTCTGTGGGGGTGTCGGCGCGTAAGCGCCGGCTCTACCCGGAAAGTCAGCAGCCAGGGAAAAAGCGCCGGCGCCAGATGAACGACGACAACGGTCAGCAGGATGAAAACCGTCACGTATACCGTGAAAAACCGGTACCGGTTGAAATCATACGGCGTGCGATAGGCCCGGTAAACGGTCGCCATGTAATGCGGCTGGTTGCAAAAAACGCCGAGAAAATAAAAGACAAAGGACAGCGCGACGGCATCGCGCTGGCTGAGATAAAACGTGATGGCGAGCAGAGGCAGCGACCACGCGCCGCAGCCGACGAGCAGATCAATCGAAGGACGGAAAATCCACGGACTGGCCGGGCGGGGGAGGGTCGTGGCGGGGGAACTCATGCGGCTGACTCGACTCAATCAACCGGTGCAGGCGCTGGCGCGAGGTGCCCGCTGGCGACGGCGTCGTTGATCATTTTTATCGCGTATTCCCAGATGGCTTGCGAACCGTCGGCGACGTGAGCGTTGCGCGCGAGCACCCGATCCTGCGTGATCCCGTGTTTCTGCCACGCATGGCCGTTGGTCAGACAATTGAGCAGCATCGGGTGGAATCGATCGCAGGCGGTGGCGAATTTTGCCTCAGGAGTTTTCTTGTCTTCGAACTCATCCCACAAGGAGCGAAACTCGGTGGTCTGGTCGGGTGGCAACAAACCGAAGATCCGGTCTGCGGCCTTGGCCTCGCGCTCGTGTTGGTCGGCCATGTTTTTCGTGTCGTAGGCGAAGGTATCACCGGCATCGATTTCCACGAGGTCATGGATCAGGACCATTTTGAGGATGCGCAATACATCGAGCGGCTGCTGGTTGGAATGTTCGGCGAGCACGATGATCATCAGCGCGAAATGCCAGGAATGTTCGGCGCTGTTTTCGGGGCGGCGGCTCTGCGTGAGAATCGTCTGGCGGAAAATCTCCTTTAGCTTGTCGACCTCGACGATGAAGGCGATTTGCCGGCGCAGACGTTCCGCAGGGGAAAGAGTCGAAGAAGCAATCACGAGCGGAACGGAATACTTCGGAAACAGAAAGCGCAATACTGCTGAGGAGTTGAGAGCGGAACGCGGGCTCCTCAATCGCGTCCGCGGGCTCACCACAAAACAAACTGGAGCCGCAGCGACCTCGCCGCGGTCAACCCCGAACCACGGCGGGGTCGCCGTGGTTCCAACAATCGCTGAGGCCGCGGTAATCGCGGCTAAATTACCAGTGAAGGCTGAGTAAATCTATGGTGTGGGTGTCGGCTTTATAGATGAATTTTGTCACCACTCGTTTGTTGGCGCTTTCGTGGATGATGCCGCCTTTTTCCCAGGAAAAGGCTTCCTCGGCGTGGTAGCGCGCCTGATCAGAGAAAAGATTTTCAAGGATGCGCGCGCCATTGTGCCGGGTAACGACGACTTTTTCGAGCGTCAGGATTTCCGCGCGGTCAACCGGTGGGTGATCGTCCGTCACGGGGGAGGGCGGACTGATTGCGTAATGAAAATCTTCGGTGATTTTCCAAGGAGAGTGATCGTCGGACGCAGGGGAATTGGCCGCTTCGCCGCCCTTCGCGCCGCAGCAAACCAGAAGGAGAACACCGACTGAAGCGGCCGCGCACCGGATGTTGAATTCCGGAAAATGACGGGACGTTTTCATGTTCGGCGCATCAGGGAAACGGCGTTATGGTTTGAGCAGCGGCGTCAACAGGTGAACCCAGACGGCGTAACCCACTGGTTTCATATGCAGCATGTCATCGCGAAACAGTTCCGGCCGTGGTTTGCCGTCGGCGCCAAGCATGGCGGGATAAATATTCAGAAACGTGAGCAGTGAATCATGTGCACACGCTTCGGCGATAAGCGCGTTGGCATGCTGAGCCTTTTCATGCTCGGCCCAGCGGGACGGACTCGGTTTTAGCGCGATGAAGATCAGGCGGCACTTGGGCAGGGCGGTGTGGAGTTTGAGCCGGAAATCATTGAAGTCCGCCGCCACTTTTCCCGGGGAAACGCCGGCGTGAATGTCATTTTCACCAGCGTAGAGCACCACGGTGTCAGGCTCATACGCGGCCACGACCCGGTCGAAGTAGAAAACGCTGTCGGCCAGTTCCGAGCCGCCAAAACCGCGGCGGATCACCGGAAGTCCGGGAAAGTCCTGTTCCAAGCTGGTCCAGAATCGAATCGAGGAACTGCCGACGAAAACGATGCCGTGCTTGGTGGGCGGGTGCTCCGCGTCGGAATGGGTGAGCGTATCGATCTCTGCTTTCCAGTAAGCAGGATCGGCGTGCGCGCCGGAAACAAAAAGACAAAGGAGAAGGCCCCACAAAAGGGTCCGGAGGCGGGGTAGTAAATTCATTGCAGCCCAGAAAAACGGGTGCGGTAAAAAGAGCAATCCGTGACCGTGAGGTTGCTTTATTGCGAAGCGACGGTTCATGCGCGTGAGCTGGACGGGTTGATCGAGCGACGGAGCGGATTGAATCATAAGTTTGCGAAGCGTCGGGACATGACTATGCAGAAGTGAGATGCCCAAGCTGCAAGATTCCCTTCGTGTCGGTGCGCTCACGCTGCCGAATCGTATTATCATGGCTCCGTTGACGCGTTGCCGCGCCGGGGCCGGTCGCGTGCCGACGGACCTGATGGTGGAGTATTACTTGCAGCGGGCGTCGGCGGGATTGATCCTGACCGAGGCGACGGCGGTCGATCCGATGGGCGTGGGTTATCCGGATACGCCGGGAATTTGGTCCGAGGAACAGATGGTCGGTTGGAAAAAAATCACGACGGCAGTGCATGGCGCCGGTGGGCGGATCTTTTTGCAGCTTTGGCACGTCGGTCGGGTTTCGGATCCTGTTTATCTGAACGGTGCGCTGCCGGTGGCGCCGAGCGCGATCGCTCCGACGGGACATGTGAGTTTGATCCGGCCGCACAAATCGTTCGTCACGCCCCGCGCATTGGAACGCAGCGAGATTCCTGGGATCTTAGGGGCTTACCGCAAAGGCGCGGAAAACGCGCAGCGCGCAGGCTTCGATGGCGTGGAAGTACACGGGGCCAACGGCTATTTGCTCGATCAATTTCTTCAGGATAAATCCAATTTGCGCACCGACGATTACGGTGGCCCGATCGAAAACCGCGCGCGACTTCCGCTCGAAGTGACCGATGCCGCAGTATCGGTTTGGGGTGCGGATCGGGTCGGATATCACATGGCGCCGCGGGGTGATTCCCATGGCATGGGTGACAGCAATTTACCGGCGACCTTTGGCTATTTGGTGAAGGAACTTGGCCGGAGAAAAATCGCGTTTGTGTGCGCCCGGGAATCGCTGGCCGCACCGCGTCTCGGGCCGGAATTGAAGCGCGCGTTTGGCGGTGTTTACATCGCGAACGATAGTTTCACGGCGGAAACGGCGCAGGCGGCGCTTGATCACGGTGAAGCCGATGCGATCGCGTGGGGGAAATTATTTATCGCGAATCCCGATTTACCGCGTCGGTTGACGTCCGGTGCCGCGCTGAATCCCCCGGCCCCGGCCACTTTTTACGGCGGCGATTCGCGGGGTTACACGGATTATCCGGCGCTGCTGGTTCAATCTGATCGAAGGCATTGAGGAGTGTTTTCAAACCCAACAATCCCCCGTTTACCGTCATTCTGAGCGGGACGAAGAATCCATGTGCTCGCTCGTGGCGTCACGTTTGCTGCCGTGGATTCTTCACTTCGTCAGAATGACAAACGAGTTTGAAGACACTTTCCAGCGGGTGTACTCGCCGGTGTCATAAATATGCGCGTGCGGGGTTGCCTTTTGCGGGCAAGGTCTGCTTTTTTGGCAATCCCTCATGAAAATTCTCGTCGCCGATAAGATCTCACCCAAGGGAGTCGCCTACCTGCGCCAGCAGCCGGGCTTTGAAGTGGTGGAGGCGTATGGTTCCTCGCCGGCGAAAGTGCTCGAACTCGTGAAGGATGTGCACGCGATCGCCGTGCGTTCCGAAACGAAAATCACCGCGGAAGTGCTGGCCGCGGCTCCGTTGTTGAAGGTGGTGGGCCGCGCGGGCGTCGGCGTGGATAATG
>JAYVMJ010000600.1:0-3752 GCA_043759025.1 Verrucomicrobiota bacterium
ACGGCGTCAGGATTCTTCATCGGATCCTTATTGTAGATGCCGTCAACCTTGGTGGCCTTCATGATGATATCGGCGTGCATTTCCGAGGCGCGAAGGGCGGCGGTAGTGTCGGTCGAGAAATAGGGATTACCCGTGCCGGCGACGAAAATCACCACGCGTTTTTTTTCCATGTGGCGCAGGGCGCGGCGCATGATGAACGGTTCGGCGATCTGGTTCATCGGAATCGCCGATTGGACGCGAGTGCTGACGCCCATTTTTTCCAGGCAATCCATGATCGCGAGGCCGTTGATCACGGTGGACAACATTCCCATATAGTCGCCCGTCGTCCGGTCGACACCGCGTTTGGCTCCTTGCAGGCCTCGGAAAATATTTCCGCCGCCGATCACCAAGCCGATCTGCACTCCGAGGTCGTGGATTTCCTTAACCTGCTCGCAAATCTTTTCGAGAATCGCCGCGTCGATGGCCTCGCTGCCCTTGACGCCTCGGAGAACCTCACCACTGAGCTTCAGGATGATGCGTTTATATTTAATACCCGTGGACGCGGCGGCGGACTTGGTAGGCATGAAAGAGCATGAGAATGATGCCTAAAACGGGCGTCAATGCCTGAGATGGTGTCGGGTATCTGTCAGACGATCACTTAGGGGATTCCACCTGCGTTTTTACTGGTTCTCCGTGAGCCTGACGTTTTGCGGCCCACACTACGAAGCAAACGCCAATGAGAAGAAAAAGCGCCACCCCAATCGCCATGCCGAAGTTAACCTTGGTGGTGCGTTTGTGGAGGTTGACGATCGGTTGGTCGGAAGTCTGTGGTTCGAAGCCCATGGGTCGAGTGGGTTGATAGTTGAATAGTTGCGCAGCGGAGTATTTGGCTCAGTCGCGTATTTTTGATGGACCGCCCTGACGAGGGTTGGTGCGCCAAATTATGAAGCGTTGCCTGCGGCGATTGGGCCTTGTTTTGCCAGGAACCGGCGCGCGAAAGCATTTGCCACGAATGCGATGGGCGTCCGACAGTGATGCAACCCCATGAAGTTTGAACATTTTGCCCTGAATGTCCCCGATGTGCGTGCGATGAGCCGGTGGTATGTGGAGCACGTCGGACTTAACGTTATCCGGAGTAGGGAAGATGCGCCTTACACACACTTTCTGGGTGACGATACGGGCCGCGTTTTCATCGAACTTTATACCAACCCGTCGGCCTTGATTCCCGATTATGCGGGCCAGCATCCTTTGGTGGTTCATTTTGCGTTGTACACGACCGATTCCGCGGCTGACCGGGCGCGTTTGGAAAAAGCCGGGGCAAAGTTCTTTGTTGAGGATACTTCGCCTGAGGGGACGCGTCTCATCATGATGCGCGATCCTTGGGGAGTGGCTTTGCAGCTTTGCCAACGCGGCAAACCGTTCCCCGGTTTTTAGCGCCAGATCGTTTTTTCTTCCCCTCATTTCCTCATGACCATTACCCGCTGTACCCCGCAGCGCGGCCTGTGCTGGCCGCTGGCTTTTGCGCTCGTTTTGATTCTATCCGCCCGTGCGCTGGCCGACAATGGCCTGCTCTTCGAGGTGTCCGCCGACAAGGGCGCGACGGCTGACTTCTCCGCTGGTGGCACTCCCGAGCCGACATTTTTGTCGGAGATAACGGTTATTCCCGACGGCGCACGGGGCCCGGCGTTGAGCTGCGGCAACGTCGAGCGTCTGGCTTGGCGGGCGCCGGGCAATATTCAGGCGCAACGCGGGACGCTTTCGTTTTTCTGGCGTTCCCGTTATCCGGTGGGCCCGACGCAATTTCCAATCTTCCGCGTGGGCTACGCGGACCACTCGAGTTGGGACATGGTGTGGCTGAGGATCGATTACAACGGGCACGGCTTTGATGCTTTTGTCACGGACGCCAGTCTTTCGCGGACGCGCGTGTCGGTGACGCTGCCGGAATTTCCCAACCCGTCCCAGTGGGTGCACTTGGCATTCTCTTGGGATGAAACGAAGGGCATTCGTTTTTATGTGAACGGCAAACTGGCGGCAAAAAAGGAAACGGTCGCCGTGTACGACACCGCGCTCGATCAGTTTGGCCCGCATTCCCGCATCATCAGTCCGTATAACGTGCAGAGTGATTATAACTTTGTTCGCGGCGGCGATATTGACGAAATCCGCATCTACGACCGCATGCTCGATGACGCGGCGGTTGCCACCTTGGCGAACGGCTACGCGCCAGCGCTCGCCGCCTTGCCGGGTCGTTCACTGGCGGACGCGGCGACGCTGGACGAATGGCGGACGCGTTATGGCTTCAACCGCGCGGACGATCCGCCGCCGCAGCTTCCCTCCGGGCCGGTGGTCGTCGTGAGAAAAGTGGAGATCCACGACGCCTACGATTTGAAACGCTGGTGGTGGAAGGCGAACGATGGCATTCGCGAAACGACGTGGCCGGGGGTCTACAACCGTTCGCGGCTGCCGGGGCGCAATGATTATTTCCAGTTGCCCGATTGGGACTGTTATTCGCTGTCGGGCAAATCGATCACGTTTGTGATGCCCGATGAACCCTGGAATCACCTCGAAATTTCCGGCGCCGCGTGGGGCAAGATGGAATTATTGCCGGTCGGCACGCCCTGTGAAACGGCGAGCGAGGCAGTGGCGGAATCGCAGCTTTTCGAGCGGCCCAAAGGCCAGGAAAAAACGGTGCACGTCCTCGCGAATCCGATGGTTGGTCGGGAAATCCGCTTCACGAATGTCGAACAAGAGGAACCGATCGGTGAACTGTCGGCTTACAATGTCACGGCGGGAGCAGAGCCGACGGGCAGCAAGGTGCTCGCGTTGCGGATTACCGCGCATGCGAACAGTGATTCGCCGAGTCTCGCCGGATTGCGCACTTTTATTTCAGGCCGGTATCCGGCTGATGAGCGGTCATCGATGCTGGCGCTGCCGGCAAACGCGCCAGCGGATCAGGCCGTCGCAACGGTGGAGGCCGTCGCCGGAAAAACCGGTTCGCTGCCCGTGGTGCACGTGCTGATTCCCGATACGTGGGACGAATTGTCCGATGGGCTCGACGGCATCGCCATCGATTTGCCCGCATTGCAGTTGAAGCCGACCAACGGCGATCTCGTTCCGTTCAATATCAAGGTGAAGGATCCGCTGTGGCCGTTGCGGGACATGTTCGACTTCACCTTCTCGGTCAAAGCCGGTGAGGCTCGCACGCTCTGGCTGGATCTGCGCGACCGCTTGCTGCCATCGGGCAAAGGCTTTCATCTCGCCATCGCGTCGGCCGCGGCCGATTTCGGTCCGGGAGTGCTCGAGGGCGTCAAGATCCGGTTGGTTTTCAAACCGCACGACGCGGCGCGGGCCGAACACGAAATCGATCGTTTCACGCAGGCGCGCGACAGCTACGCCATGTTGGTCGAAGAGCATCCTTACAGCCCGAAGTTTGCTCTGTGGGTGCGGTTTGAAACCGATTTGAAGGATCTCCTGCGCGTGAGTCCGGATCATGTCCTCGGAAGCCAATACGCGGCGATCGCCCTAGGTACGCCGCGGCCCACCATCCCACTCGCGGAACCTCCCGCGGGCGTTCCGCTCTGGGCCTTTCGCCAGGTCGAGGCGCTCGGGCGCACGGATAAATTTGTCAATTGGTGGATCGATCACCGCCAGATCTCGAACGGCGAATTCGGGGGCGGCATTTCCGACGACGACGATTTGACCAATCTCTGGCCCGGCGTCGCGTTGATGGGTTGCCAGCCGAAAAAACTGGCGGGTTCCATCGAGCACCTGCTCGA
>JAYVMJ010000601.1:0-6993 GCA_043759025.1 Verrucomicrobiota bacterium
TTTCTACAAACGCGTTCCCTGGAATCAGGGAAACCCATGCTGGTACTCACGCTCATGGGGTTTCGACACGGGAACGTTTCCCTGCCTGTTTTGACCAGGAAGAATCCTGCGATTCGCTACATGGCGGTCTGGGAGGGGAATGATTTTGCTGTCACCCACCTGCCAACATGGTTGCGCGGCAATCTGGTGTTTGTCGTCGTTGAACCGATGGGCGCTCCCGTCGATTTCCGGCAGACGCAGGCAGCGGGTTTTCGCTCCACCTTGGAATTTTCAGCGCCGGATTTCGAGGGATCGCCGGGCTACCGGGTCTTTCAGCTAACTCAAACCCCTTGACTCCGGTCGCGCCCGCCTGTTTTTCCGCATCAGCCCCATGTCACTGCCCACTTTGTCCATTGTCGTGCCGGTTTACCGGGAAGAGAAAAACATCCCGGAATTTCTCAAACGACTTCAGCCAATCATCGCCCGGATCACGCCCGACCATGAGATCATTTTTTGCCTCGATCCATCGCCTGACCGCACCGAAGAAGTCATCCTGGAACATCGTGCCACCGATGAACGGATAAAGTTATTGAAGTTCTCCCGGCGGTTCGGCCAGCCGATGGCCACCCTCGCCGGCTTGGAATATTCGAAGGGAGCCGCCGTCATCGTGATGGACGTGGACCTGCAAGATCCTCCGGAGCTGGTTAACGACCTGGTTCTCAAGTGGCGGGAGGGATTTGACGTGGTGTACGCGAAGCGCCGGGACCGGGAGGGTGAACCATGGATAAGAATCCTGGTGGCGCGGATTGGATACTGGGCAATCCGCCGACTTGCTGAAGTCGACATCCCCGAAAACACGGGCGATTTCCGCCTGATGAGCCGCCGGGTCGTGGAAGAGGTCAATCGCCTCAAGGAATGCCATGGCTTCCTCCGCGGCTTGGTTGCATTGGTCGGGTTCCGACAGACCTCGGTTCTCTTCGACCGCCCGGGTCGTTTCTCCGGGCAGACCAACTATCCAGTGATCGGTTCGATGCGCATTGGATTGAACGGTCTGCTATGTTTTTCCACCACCTTGTTGAAATTCAGTTCCGTCATGGGGTTCGCCGTGGCCGGATTTTCCCTGGTCCTGACGTTCGTCTACCTTCTGTTGAAACTGCTGGGGGTTCATATCATCTGGGGCAATCCCACCCTCGTGATCCTTGTTACATTTCTCGGTGGAGTGCAGCTCATCAGCGTGGGAATTTTGGGCGAATACATCGGCCGGATTTATGAAGAGGTCCGCGCTCGACCCAAGTACATCGTTCAGACCAAAATTGGATTTGAAAATCCCCAAGCCTGATGCCGCCACTCCTCCCGCACCGAGCCAGCGTTTACATAACATGTCGCCGGTGATTGATCGGATTTGAACTCCGTTTCTTATCCTTGCGGCGTCCGCTCCGACTTCGTTCTCTGTATCTGCCTTATGGAAAACGTGACCCAAAACACCAAATCGATCGCGAAGAACCAGGACTTCTTCGCCGACAACGATTGGTATAAGCGCCTTCAAAGCGAGCTGGAACTCTACCAGTTCATCGCGAAAAGCGCGACGCACGAGACCGCAGGCGCCAAACGATTACTCGATATTGGGAATGGCGGGATCTTCATTTTCCCCATCGCCCATATCCCCGAGGTGGAAGCGATCGATATTTTTGTCGAGGAAGATTACAAGGAACGCTACCCCGGCGTAAAGTGGTCGCAAATGAGCGCCCTCGACATGCATTTTGACCGGCCGTTCGATACGGCGGTCGCCATCAATACGCTGCATCATGTGATTGGTGACACGGTACGCTCCACTTATGGCAACCTTGATAAAATCATGAGCGGGGTGGCGCGCAATCTGGAGCCAAACGGCAGGTTCGTGCTGCTCGAAAGCACAGTGCCGGCTTGGTTCATTGCACCCTACAAATTGATTTTTTCGACTCTCGTCAGGTTCTGGCCGCTGAAACATCCGCCCACTTTTCAATTCCACTTTCGCGACATTCTTTCCGCTGCAGCAAACGCTGGCCTGACCTTGGAAGAATTTTGTTGGATACCAAAGACCAGCGACCTTATCTCAATGGGCGCCCGGTTGAAACCGTGGATGTCGCCCATTCAAATGGGGAAATTCGTCTTTACCAAAAACGTGTAACCACCAGCGACAGCGTAAAGGGGAGACAGATGGCGGGTGAGAACCCCGTCAAAGAGAATAGTCGAGAACATGGCGCACAGTCGCTCGGACGCCTTCCTCGATCGTGCGGCACGGTTTCCAGCCCAAACCTTTAATACGGGCAGTTTCCAAGTGAACCATGGGGCTGTCGCCCAACCAACCACGTTTGCCGCCCGTCGTGCGCAATTGAACATCCTTCAGCCCAGCCTCGTCCGTCACGATTCGAGCAACCTCCATGACATTGATAAAATTATCATGTCCCAAATTGAAAATGGATTTCCCGTCGGTGGCACGATCCAACGCCAGGAAAATCCCCGCGATACCATCCCGGACATCAAGATATGATTTCTGCTGGTTGCCATCACCCAGAATTTCGAGCTCCGTGGGATTGGACCGAAGTTTTTTCAAAAAATCGACGATCACCCCGTGACTGTAGCGTGGGCCGATCCAGCTCACGAAACGAAAGCAAAGCGTTCGAAACCCAAAATATTCGGCGTAAGCCTGGATCATGCTTTCTCCGGCGACTTTGCTCGCACCATATAATGAGGTTTGAATGAGCGGACTATTTTCCGGGGTCGGGAATACCTCTGGCTCGCCATAAGCGGTGGCGCTGCTGGCAAACACCAGCGTCTTCGCTCCGCTCGAACACATCGCCTCCAGCACGTTCCAGGTACAAATCGTATTTTGCTCCAAATCGAGGCGTCGGCGGTGAATTCCTCCACGCACATCGGCATTGGCTTGAAAATGGAAAACAGCATCGACGCCCTTCATCGCCTCTTGGAGGCGGGGCAGGTCCATCGTATCGGCCCGGACAATCCGCAACCGCGGATTGCCGGTGTGCTGGCGTAAGTTCAATTCGCGTCCGCTGGAAAAATTGTCATAGACGATCACTTCAGAACCAAGTGAAAGCAGCCGATCGACGACATGGGAGCCGATAAATCCCGCTCCACCGGTAACCATGGCGACGACCGGAACATTCATGAGGCACGAATCCTCGAACGCAAATGTTCCACTAGTATGTGATTTAAAATCAAATGACCGTCTTCCACGGGACCGTAATCGTGGCTCTGAAAGTGCACCGATACATCTGCCAGCACGCGAATTCGGCCTCCCGAAAAACCGCAAAAGGCGATGGTCCTGCCTCCGTGAGCGTTGGCCCACTCCACGGCCTTGACGATATTGGAGGAGTTGCCACTGGCCGATATCGCCACCAACACGTCGTCAGCGCGGAATTGATTCTCCAATGGTTCAGTAAAGATACTGTCGTAGTCCAAATCGTTGCCGATCGCGGTAAGCCACGCGACATTGTCAGCAAGGCTCACGACGCGCAGACGATTCCGACCCGGTGCCGTCGTACCTTTGCTCAAATCGCACGCCATGTGGGAAGCGGTGGCCGCACTCCCGCCGTTACCAATCACGTAAACGGTCCGTCCCTCAGTCCACGCAGCATACAAAATATCAGCCACCCGGCCGATATCGGCCAGGTCCACTCCTGCGAGCATGCGCTGGAGGCGTTCGAAATAATCCCGGGAAAGTTCCTGTATGTCGGACATGCTTTTCAATAATCGACGTAAATAATCCGGGTGCCCTGGCGTTCGAGCTGAAATTCAATGTGCCGCAATTCACCCAGGGCAGCGATGAGCGCCGGCTTGAGCCGTGGTACGCAATAGAACAGAAAAAAACCACCGCCGCCCGCACCTAGGAGTTTTCCCCCTTTGGCGCCGGCACCCATGGCTCGCGCGTAGATGTCATCAAGTTGCGGACTGGTCACGCCTGAGGCCATTTGCTTCTTAAATGACCAACCCTCATGCAATAATTCGCCCAACGCGTCGAGATTGCCATTCGACAACTCGTTCCGCAAACGATCGGCCTGGCTTCGCATCAAGTGCATGTTTGCGAAACGCACTTCGTCATTTTCCAAATTTCTTTTTTGCTCGGCGAGGATTGTCGAAGCCTTGCGCGTGATGCCGGTGTAAAACATCACCAAGTGTTCGGTGAGCGCCTGATATTTGTCCCTTGGCATGATGATGGGATCAACCTGAACACTGCCGTCGGCGTTAAAGCGAATGTAATTCAAACCGCCAAACGCCGCCGCATATTGGTCCTGCTTGCCAATCGGTTCGCGCAGTCGTTCGATTTCCACCTCACAGGCCCCCTGCGCACACATCTCGTGGGTGGGCATGCGGCCTTTTTGGGCGAGCAGCGCATTGATCAGGCCCACCGAGAAGGCCGAGGAACTTCCCAAACCGCTCCCACTCGACGGAATATCCGCAAAGCTGGTGATTTCCAACGGCTCGCTGGTTTCTGTGTGCAACAGGCACTCGCGAATGAGCGGGTGTTTGATCGAAGCCACGTCATCGCTGATTTCAGTTTGGGAATATTTAAGGACGAATTTATTATCGAAGAAACGATGGAGCGCAATGTATGCGAACTTGTCGATGGCAGTGCTGACGACCGCACCATAACCCGCTCGCTGATAAAACTCCGCCAGATCGGAACCACCACCACAAAAACTCACGCGAAAAGGCGTCTTGGAAATAATCATCGATTGAAGACCCGATCCGAAACGATTGCCTCGGCAAATGCGAGCAATGAAGGAAACTGCGCATCCGCCAGCGTCGCCGCTCCTTCGGACCGGTTGGGTCCCTGCGGCGCAATCAACACCGTTCGCAGGCCGGCGGCGCGCCCCGCCCGTACGTCCGTTTCCCGATCTCCGACCATTATTGCCCCGGAAAGATCGAATCCATGCTCGCGTTGCGCCTGAAAAATCAAGCCCGCTGCCGGTTTACGACAACGACAACCCCGGCGCAATTCCGGGATTCCTTCACGGTGATGCGTTTCGGGATGATGGGGACAGTAATAGATCGATTCGATCCGTCCGCCATCTGCCGCCACGCCCGCGATCAGCCGGGCATGAATTTGCGCCAGGACTTGTTCGCTGCATAACCCGCGTGCGATCACGGGCTGATTGGTAATCACAAAGCAGGTAATGCCGGCCTCATTCAGGATGGCAACGGCCTTACCTGCCCCCGGTAACAATTCGAGCCGTTCCTCACGGTCAATCAGACCGCTATCCACATTGAGTACGCCGTCGCGATCGAGCAGCACCGTGGTAACGCGGGAACGCTTGGCGGATGCTTCGCGCGCCAGAGCTCGCTCACGCAAATATCGCTCGACGGAGGCCAGCCGGTCCGGTGTACCCATGTCCTTGGTGAATCCTTCTTCGGGCAAAAAATAGGTGCGCAACTCACCGCCCGACCGTATGACCGCGGGAAAGATATCCGCGCCAAAATCACTGGCTCGATCGCTGGGGATGTAGGCCAGGATTTTCTTGTTGAGCACGTAGAACGCGGCATTGGCCACGTTGCGATAGAGTCGCCCCGGCTCCCGCTGGCCGATAAACTCCAAAACCCTGCCGTCCGCCGATTCATCGACCAAATGCGAATCCCAGGGATGATCGCTCGCCCGAACCAAGAGTGTGCCCAGCGGCCTCTTTTTCAAGTGACTCGCCACCATGTCACCAATGTTAAAATCGACAAACACGTCGCCATAGGCCAACACGAAATCATCCCGAAGCAGGTCGGACACAAAGCGCAACGCTCCCGCCGTTCCCAATGGCGCCGGCTCAATCACGACCTCAATTTTGCAACCCGCCCGCGGATGCGCGGCATAGTAACGGGCAATGGCTTCGCCCAAATAGCCCGCGGCTAAGATGAACTCACTTATCCCGGCGTTGCTGAGCGCATCAATGATATGATCCAGAACAGGCCGGCCACCCACCGGAATGAGCGGTTTGGGTAAAGTGCGCACACGATCACCCAGTCGGGTGCCTTTGCCACCGCAAAGGATAAGGGCCTGTTTTATTTCCACCCCAAAACAAAGGTGAGCAAAGGCAATTCCATCAATCAGTTTCCACCCCTCCCCGCGGCATTGCCATGCGTCCGCATTAGCTCTTCCGGAGCTCGACCACACAACGGATCCCCCAAGGGAACGTCAAATAACGGCCAATGGTCGTCTCCATTTTAATGGCGGCCGCAAACAGCGGACTAGCCCGAGTGGCGCGGATCTGCGCAGCCACCATCCGCGCTTTCTCCTTTGGCGGCCGATTCAACATTTTGCGATTGCGCGATTTGACCCACCAGAATGCGGGATAAACCGAAAACCCCAAATGGGTTTTCCTCATCACCGTGAATCCCGCGTTCTGGGCCAACCGCACGAGTTCCCCCATTCGATAACGGCGGTGATGCATGAGATACTCATCATAGATATCGTAAAGCAACGGGCCGGCCGGAACCTCAATGTGCGCGAGGCTTCCCGGTTTCAGGATGCGGTGGATCTCACGCATCGCTGCTTCGTGGTCGTCAATGTGCTCGAGGACATTGAGGCAAGTCACCCCATCGACGCAGGCGTCAACGAGCGGGCAACGGCGAAGATCAAACTGCAAAATCGGTATGTTGGGAATGCGTTTGGCCAAGCCCTCCAATGGTCCGCGCAAATAGTCTGCACCGATCAGGCTGGCATGAGGCAGAGCCAATCGAAGCTCTTCCAGGAGAAAACCAGAGGAACAGCCTGCATCCAAAATGACCGGAGTCGCGGCCGCGAGTCGCTGCATAGTCGCCACCGCGAGGTGCCGCGAGGCGACATCAATCGGATGATCCCGGCCCGCTTCGGCTTCGTGCATCGAAGTGAGATCATCACTCCAATGACTGGCACCCACTTCGTACGCCAGTACCCGCACGCGCTCGTCGCCCAGACAAAAACTGCTTCCATTCCATTGAGGACGAATGGCCCCGCCGGGCGGAGGGGGCCAAGGGAAGGTGTCAGCGGAA
>JAYVMJ010000602.1:0-4423 GCA_043759025.1 Verrucomicrobiota bacterium
TGTTTTCATGTTCACTGTCCAGCAGGTGCGCCCTGCTGGGCGCACCATAAAAAGGCCGCCGGTTTTTCCGGCGGCCTTTGCGTAAAAAGCTGAAAACTATCCGACCGCTTTAGTTGCAGTCAAAATAGTCGCGATCGTCGTCGTCATCATCACCGTGCCCGTTGGCGCGGTGTGGCTTGCTGAGCTTGATCACTGTCGCGGAATACGGATCCGGCGTGTAGGTGAACGTCGGGCCGGATAGCGTGATCGTCGTATGTGTCACGTCTGCCGAACCCGCACCAGTTCTGGCTGCTTCATCCTGAGGAATCCCATAGGTGTAAACATCGGCCTGCTGGCCCACCTTGAAATTTGCCACGGTCACACTGACGTTTAGCGCCGCAGTCGGATGTTTATTGATCAACAGCAGATTCAACGTCCTCGCATGATGATCGCGCACCGCATAAGCGCCGAGCCCGTTGTAGTCGCTGGTGGCTGTAACCACCTTCTCACCGCCGCGCGCAAAATTTTTCAGGAGCTTGTACACGTAGAACGTTGGATACCGATCGGCGGGGCCGGCGGGGTTCGCGCTATTGACGATCCCGTAGTCGCCATATTTCCGCCAGCCGTAGAGGTAACCGCTGTTGTTGTTGCCGCCTTCCTGGCCGTTCCGCAGATCCCACCAGAAAAACGAATTGAATTCCGTCTTCATGATGTTGCCCAGACTGTCGGCCATGAACAAACCGTTGACGAGACTCGTCGTCTGTTTGCCAGGATTGCCATAAACGGAATTGTTCTCCGTGCACGTGATTTCGACCTTCTTTGCAGCGTTACCGAGATAGTCGGTCAACATCTGACGGATGCTGGCGGCATTGTTGCCCCAGGTCTTCGATGAGTTGAGCAGGAATGCGTCATTCTCGCCACCCGGCCCCTGTTCGTAACGGTGATAAATCACAAAATCAGGCGTGTAATTCAGTTTCTTGAACGTCGCCAACATCACTGCGGTCCAACCGTTGTGCGTCACTCCTGTGCGGGGATTAGTCACGGTTTCGTCGGTGTAGTTGGCATTTCCATCTTCATCCGCGACGAGGACCGCGCCGATCTGGATGGAACGATCAACCGCTTTCATTTGCTTCGCATATTCCTTAACACGGGTTGCGTAGGTCACCGGATCGTTCGGACGTACGTTGCTGTCCGCTTCCCAAGTGCCGTAATTTTCATTGCCGATCTCCCAGTATTTGAAGCAGAGCTTTTTCGTCTTGTTGGCGTAACGAACCCAATCGGCAGCTTCCTGCGGTGTGCCTGTGCCGTAATTTACCGTGATGAAAACCTGGGCTTGGGTAGCCTTAGCAATGTTCGCAAAGGCATCGAAGTTGGTGGCCCACTGCGAAGTCTGCCCGTCGCTCATGTTAGTCTGCCAGTGATAGACATCGGACGCAGAACCGCCCGGGAAACGCAGGGCTTGGTTGTCCGCTTCGTTGAGCAGGCCGGCCGTCGTGGGGGTGTTGAAGGCGCTATCCCAGATGGCGGTATTGAGACCGAAGAGGCGCGCATCGACTTCGCGAATCTTTCGCTTTCCGTCGACGGAAACATTCACCACTGACGGTGGCGGCGCCAGATCAAGACGAATGTCATCGAGATAGAACGTAGCCGCGCTTCCGCCGGAGGCTTGGAACGTAAGCCGGTTTAAATCGAGGATATTGGCGGCACCGATCGCGGCGAGAGGAATGGTGACCTTTTGCCATGTATTCGCCACCAACGGGCTGAGCGCCAGCGCCGGTTGCGTCCCACTATCACGCTCAATGTTCAGCGCCAACAACTGACCGCCAACCGGACCACCGTTGATCCAGAAGGTCAGGCTCTGGTAGCTTTGCGTGTCGATGTCAGCGTGATGCAGGGAAAGTCCGCCACCGGAGATTGTCACGGCCATTGAACTCGCGCCCGAATTGACGATCGTCGTTTCGGTGCCGACCGTGGTACTCCAGCTCCAATTCTGCCAGCCGTTCACCAACGCGTCATCGTAAACTGCCATTCCGTTATTGAGCGGCGGTGGCGGAATCGTCGGCACGCTGCCGCTGAGAACAATATCGTCGATATAGAAAGGATTTGCGCTCTGATCGATGCCGGCGCCTTCCTGAAACCAAACGCCCGTAAAATTCGGGGCACTGTCAGCCCCCAGCGAAGCGAGCGGAATCGAGACCTGCTGCCAGGTATTCGCCGCGAGCGGTCCGACACTCACGTTGGTGGTCAAGGCCGTGTGAGCCAGAGTGGCTACCACGTGGATCGTCTGCCCACCCGCTCCACCGTTGACCCAAAACGTCAATTTACCGTATCCGGTCGTATCGAATGCATTGTGTTCGAGGTCCAGCGCCGACCACGGCGTCGCCGTTACCGCAATCGAGGTGGTACCGGAATGCACGTTCACCGTACTGGCAAGATTTCGACCCGCCCAACTCCAGTCCTGCCATCCGCCACTGAGCGGGGCATCGCTGTAAATAGATAGATCGGTTTGGGCTCGGGCGGAAGCGCACAACCCGAGGGTCAGCGCGAACAATGCAAGGCGTAATGTGAATGACCGCAGTCGTAGCATGGGATGGGAAGGAGTTCGTGTGAGACGGACTCCAAGGGTTTGGGGTTAAGACGAATCGTTTTGAGAGATTCATAATTGAGGCGCGTTGTAAAGCTCTGGAAGCACGATCGAACTCTCAATCAGCAAACCCCCGATGGATTTACAAAAGAGCGCGGGGTCATTTGACGGATCCATTCGGTCATTTCCTACGTCACCGATTGAGAATTTTTGCTTTCCCGATTGAGATCCTTGGCGTCGTATTTTGGGCGCCCGAACGGTGACAATCGGACAATCGGCCCCTTACTTCCAAAGCAAGACCATGCCTGGATCTTGACGGCGAAGGAGTTGGCGCAGCGATCGAAATACGCTCAAGAAACGCCGGCCGTTGAGTTCGCCTTGATTTTGGGCCGATTGATAGGCCCGGCGATACTGCAATCGATGGTGCTGGTGCGGATGAGGCAGCACCAGATGCCGGCCGAATCCAGCTTTGCGCCCAATCGCAATAATATGCGACGGCGGCATGTTTTTTTCGTGCACACCGAAATGTTTCACCGCTTCAAGCGAAGTCTCCGCCACCGAGTGTTCGGAACCGGGTTCGAGTGCGATCAGGCAACCGCCCGACCTCAACGCGGCGTGCGCACAACGCAATGCTGCCAGCTCCGATTCGGCGTGGTGCAGCGCATCGTGAAAAATCGCAAAATCGAAACGCCCGGCGCCCGCAAACGATTCATAATCGGCTTCGATAAATTCCACGTTGTTCAATGCGCGCTTCTTCGCCGCGTCGCGGGCCAGCGCAACGGCTTCCCCGGCAATATCCGTTCCCAATACGTCATAGCCGCGTTGCGCGAGATAAAGCGAAAGCCAGCCGGTGCCGCAGCCGAACTCCACAATTCGCGCCGGCGGTGGCGGCAGCAAACTGAAGATCGCCGCCATGGCCGCGAGGTATTGCGGACAACAATCGTCGGAAAATGGCTTGCTGAGCGAGTGCGCCACGCCGGCCGCGCCGAGCTTCGCGTAATAATCGCGTTCTCCTTGTTTCGGGTCGGGGCTGCTCATGCGCTGTCGGTCGGCATCGACGAACGAATTAACGTTCACCCGTATGTTGGCAACCGGCAAAGCATCCTGACAACTCATCCCCTTCCAATCGCCGACTGATCATGGAACACGACCGCTCGTGATGCTGAGAATACGAAAGGGATAGGGCGGATCGTCGACTTCCGGATTGATCTTCGAGCCGCCGGAAATCGCGACCGTAATCGCATTACGCGTACCAGCCTTAAGCGGGAAACGCACCACAAGGCGGCCATCGGCACCGAGACTTTTCGCGATTGATTGCGTGCCGGCCGACGTGACGACCGCCCCCTTTAATTTACAGTCCGCCAATGCCGTCCCGTTGGGCTCAAGCGCGAATTCCAACCAACCATCGGCATACGGATAAACCGCGAGCGAAAATTCAGCATTGCACATCTCCGGCACGCCTACCGCGCGATAGAAGCCGCGGAATTCCGTGACGAGATTGTGTTCCTTAATCACGACCCCGACCCGGTCCACCACCAATGGGGTCGGATTGTAGTCGAAAGCACGCGCCCACCTCGCTCCCACATAATAGCGCCCGGTCGCCGCCTGTGCGGTGGGATTTTCGAGCGCCACAAAATCCCGCAAATAACCGCCCGCCTCATACTCGCGCGAAAGAAAAACCAGCGGATTCCCGGGAAACAGTCGTGCGCTCCACATGCTTTGAAAAAACGCCGCGCGAAATGTGGCGCCATCGACATAAATCGGCTGACGCGGGAACTCCGACGCGGCGCGTTCGCGCAATGTGAGCATCGGCTGCGTGAGTCCTTTGTGCGAAGCCGACTTCAGATTTTCCACCGCAAC
>JAYVMJ010000603.1:0-2035 GCA_043759025.1 Verrucomicrobiota bacterium
CAACGAACAACACGGAACCTTCAACGGCCCGGCGGAAGTACGCCTCGTGCGCACCCTGCCCGGCCCGATCGAACGCGTCTGGGAGTATCTCACGGACGACGAGAAACGCGCCCGCTGGTTTGCCGGCGGCACCATTGAGCCGCGCAAGGGCGGCAAAATGGAACTCTTTTTTCTCCACAAAAATATCTCTCCCGGCGAGACGCCACCGGAACAATACAAAAAACTTCAGGAAACCGGTTTCAAAATGCCGGGTACGGTCCTGCGCTGGGAACCGCCGCGCGTGCTGAGTTACACCTTCGACGACGATTCCGACGTCACTTTTGAACTCACACCGGAAGGCAATCAGGTCGTCCTCGTGCTCACCCATCGCAGTCGGGGCGATGACATCCCTTCCCTCAGTGGCTACGCGAGCGGCTGGCACACGCATTTCGCGCTGCTCATCGCGTTGCTCGAAGGCACACCGCGTCCTCCGTTCTGGGCGATGCATCAGCGGCTCAAAGGCGAATACGAAAAGCTCCGCGCTGCGACCACGTCGTAGTCGCGTCAATCGCCCTCGTTCAGCGCAATTTTATTTCCCGGACGCCAATGGTGTCCCGTCGAAGAATCGTGTCCTAAAATCCCAACCTCAATCGTCATAACTCAGAAAACCACCGCCAATGAAAACAAACTCATTCGAACATCCAACCATTGTCTCACCGGAAAAATGGCTCGCGGCCAGGCGCGAGCTTCTCAGCGAAGAAAAGGAATTCACCCGCCTGCAGGATAAAATCAATGCGCGCCGCCGTGCGCTGCCGTGGGTAAAAATTGAAAAAAACTACCCGTTCGAATCGCCCCGAGGCCGGGTAGCGCTGGCCGACCTGTTCGACGGTCGCAGCCAATTGATTGTTCAACATTTCATGCTCGGAGCGGGCTGGGAGGAAGGTTGCAAGAGCTGCTCTTTCATGATGGATGATTTCAACACCGCAGCAGTGCATTTGCCCGCGCGCGATGTCGCGTTCGCCGCCATCTCCCACGCACCGCTGACCGATATCCTGCCGTTTAAAAAACGCATGGGCTGGAACGTTAACTGGGTTTCATCACACGGCACTGATTTCAACCGCGACTACCACGTGTCGTTCACGGAAGAGGAATTGGCCAAGGGCAAGGTCTACTATAACTATGAAATGCGGGAATTTCCCCTGGAGGAAGCACCCGGCATTAGCGTGTTTGCGCGCGATACCTCCGGCGCGGTCTATCACACCTACTCGACCTACGGACGCGGGGTCGAAGTCATCATGGGCACGTATCGACTGCTCGACATGGTGCCGAAGGGCCGCAACGAAGAAGGCACGGAATATGGCATGCAGTGGCTCCGCCACCACGACCGTTATGAGCCCGCGACTGTCGCAACCGTCTGAACGCGCCGGAGATTCGCGCGGCTGGCTGATCCCGGCCGCGCTGCTCGCGCTCACACCCAAGTGCGCGCTCTGTCTGCTCGCCTATGCCGGACTCGGCTCACTGCTCGGCATCGGCGGACCGGAATTATGCGGAGAGCCCAACAGCGCGCCCGGACACTGGGCGTTGTTGACGGTGAGTGGTGTCATCCTATTTGGAGTCGTGCGGATTCTGCGACGCTTGCGGCAGCGGCAGCGCGCCTGACTCTGCGCGGGTGAAAACTTAGCGGATAGCGGGATCGCGCGAATCGACTGTCATATGGAAGTAACCGGCGCAGCGCGAAAAAGCGTCGTCCGGTTTCCATTCCATGCTTTCGAATTCTTACCGCCTATTCCGCACGAAGTTTCTCATTCGACCAATCGCCCTGGCGTGCTTCGCCGCCGCCACGATCACCACCCGCGCGCAAACAGCGGCGACGTCTTATATTTTTCGCCATCTCGCGGGCGCGCCGGGAGGACCGGGCAAAGCCGACGGCGTCGGCACGGCGGCCCGTTTTAATTATGCCACCGGAGTGGCGGCCGATCAGGCCGGCAATGTTTACGTGACGGACTCGCACGCCGAAACCATTCGAAAAATCACTCCAAATGGAATTGTTACCACC
>JAYVMJ010000604.1:0-2281 GCA_043759025.1 Verrucomicrobiota bacterium
TCGGCAGTGCTTTGCCGGTCTGTTGCGGCAAACCCATACCAATATTGAAATCGTCTTCACTGACGATGGTTCCACGGACGGCAGCCACGAAATCATCAACGAATTCGCCGCCAAGGATGTACGGTTCAAGGTTAACTTCTTTCCGACGAATCGCGGAATCAAAGCCGCATTCGAAGACATCTGTACACGAGCCACCGGCAAATATCTTTATCCAGCTGCTTGTGACGACTTCGTGATTGACGCCGAATTTTTCCAAAAGGCGGTCACCGTGCTTGAACAGGATCCCAGACCCGCCGGCTTTTACGGAATCACTGGAATCTATCTCGCAGAGAAGGAAAAGCTCATGAATTCCTGCGGCACTGCCGAGGTCGAGGGCTACAATACGCCGTTGCAATGCGCCCAAGGATTCATCCGCTGCCGTTCGGTGGTGACGAGCCCAAGCTGCGTTTGGCGACGCGAACTTTTCAATCAATACGGGGCAACCAACATGACGGAACTCATCTCCGCCTTGGGTCCGCAAATGGATTTCTACCTGAATCACGCCATGGCGTTCAGCCACGGCATGTATTATGAAAAGAAGCCGTTTGCCTGCCAGCGCGTGTACGAGGCCAAAACGAATTTTAGTGCCAATATGCACCTGTGGAAAACTGCGGCCTACCATGCGGAAATGGAGAAACGCCTGCGCCTGATCTGTCCGCAATACCCCGAAATCGAATCCGAATGGATGCGCTGGCGCGCGTTCTGGATGATGGATACGATTCAAAAAAGCGGCGTAAAGGTCTGATCGATATTTCGGTTTTCAAAATCTCTCAACGCCATGAAATCACGACCCGAAGATCTCGCGACGATCACCAACTTCGTCTTTCCCGCGCTTATCGGCGCAAAACGTTTCGGCCAGTTGTCCGAATCCGGAGTCCATATGGCCTACGGCGAATGCGCGGTATTCCAAGCGTTGCTGTCCACGCTTAAACCGAAGTGCGCCATTGAGGTTGGGACCGAAACAGGGGCGACACTGGCCATGATTTCGCGTCACTCCACGCGGGCCATCTCCATTGATATCAACCCTGACGTCAGAACCCGCCTCGAACCGCAATTTCCGAACGTGGAGTTCATCACCGGCAGTTCCCACGATGTCCTGCCAGGATTATTGAAACGCCTGGCCGACGAAGGGACGACGCCAGATTTCATTTTCGTGGACGGCGACCATACCGCGGCCGGAGTGCACAAGGATCTCGAGTTCGTACTCAATTTCCAACCGACCGCGCAGATGGTCGTAACCATGCATGACACCTTCAATCCCGACTGTCGCCACGGAATCTTTTCCGCAAACTGGAGCCGGAACCCGTACTGTCACTACGTGGATTTGGATTTCTGTCCCGGCGTCCTGCATCCTGACGAAAGCATCAGTCGACAGATGTGGGGCGGACTCGGCTTCGCCATTTTTCGACCGGAGCCGCGTCAGCACGTCCTCGACGTCAAGCGCACGCATCAATTGACCTATGAGGCGGCATTCCAGCATTCGGTTTATAATCGAAACTTGAAAGCGCGGTAGTTTCACCAAGGACGGGTATCAATTTCGCCGTGATCGAACTCAAAGAACAGCCTCAGACCAAAGCAATCGCAGTGCACGCGTCTGACCATGCGCGTTCGGAGAGGCCGAGTTCCATTTTGAACAATTTGCTGGGGGACTCGCCGCGGGATGCGGTCACCTTCTGTGATTTTCTTCAAAACGGCCGCGAAATTTCCGTTTCATGGGGTGAGCTGCGCGCCGAATCGCGCCGCTATGCCGCGTTTTTTCAAGAACACGGGGTCGGCCGGGGTGACGTTGTTCTCATCATCCTGCGGCATTCGCCCGATCTTTTTTATGCGTTCCTCGGCGCGATGCGTCTGGGCGCGATCCCGTCATTTATGCCGCCGCCGACCGCCAAACAGGACGCGCGGCTTTACTGGAATTCCCACCGAAAGCTCTTCGAGCGAATCGGGACCGGCACCGTCTTCACCTACCCTGAAAACAAGGCACTGGCCCACGAGCAGATCACAGGCCTTTCATGGCGCTTGCTTGATGCGAGCGACGCTCTCGCGGCAAAATCCGAAAAACTTTTCGAAGCCTCAATCTTACCCACCCAGATCGCTTTTCTCCAGCACAGTTCAGGAACCACCGGACTGAAAAAAGGCGTGGCACTCTCTCATCGCGCGGTGATGAGTCAGGTAAATAATTACGCGGCAGCGTTAAAACTCTCCTCTAACGATCGCGTCGTGTCGTGGCTTCCGCTTTACCACG
>JAYVMJ010000605.1:0-5971 GCA_043759025.1 Verrucomicrobiota bacterium
TCCCCCAGTTTCAAGCCGTCGCAAAATCCGGCGGCAATCGCATAAATGTTTTTCAAACTCGCGCCATATTCGGCGCCCGCCAGATCCTCGGTAAGGTAAATGCGCAGCGTTGGCCCGCTCATCGCCGCCTGCACTTTTTGCACGAAGTCGTCCACGTTCACCGCAGCCATCACCATCGCGGCCGGTAAACCACGGGCGACTTCTGCAGCATTGGTCGGACCGGTCAGCGTGCCGCAATTCAGGCTGGGCAAAACCTGCTGCATCACCTCGCTCGGACGGAGGTGCGTGCCAATTTCGAGACCTTTGGCCAGACTGAGAAAAAGCTGCAAGCGGGAGGTTTCGTGCAGCACTGCGCGCATCTGCTCGCACCACGTTCGCAAGGTTTGCGAGGGACAGGCAATGAGGGCGACATCCGCCTCCAGCACTGCCGCGCGCAGTTCATGGGTTACGACAATCGCCTCCGCCAAGGTTAGACCGGGAAGGTAGTCCGGGTTTTCACGGGTGGCACGCAGCGTTGCCGCGTGCTCGGGACGGCGCGTGACGAGTGTGGTGTGCTGGCCGCGTCGCGCCAGATGCAACGCCATCGCGGTACCCCATGCGCCCGCCCCGATGATGGCAAAATTAAGTGGGCGCGGTTCGGACATGAAATAATTCGATCAAGTTTTTAGGAAGCCGGGGATCTTCTCGCCGGCGAGCATAGCATCGAAATTCTCCCGCGCATTGACCAGCTCGAATCGACTGCCCGAGACGAGGACCTCGGCGGGAGCGGGACGCGTATTATAGCGGCTCGCCATCGTGTAGCCATAGGCACCTGCACTCATGAACGCGACGCTTTCGCCTTCGCCGAGGGTTTGCAACGTGCGATCCCTGGCAAAACAGTCACCTGATTCGCAGATGGGACCGACAATATCCGCCAGCAACGCCGGCCGGGACGAGTCGCGAACCAGGGGCACGATCTCATGATAGGCGTCGTACATGGCGGGACGAATGAGATCGTTCATCGCGGCGTCGAGCACGAGAAAGTTTTTGTCAGAGCCGCGTTTGAGGTATTCAACGTTGGAAAGAAGCACGCCGGCGTTACCGACGATAAAACGGCCGGGCTCGAGCAGAATCTTCAACCCAAGCGGCGCGAGCAACGGAGTGAGCGCTGCTCCGTAAGCTTCGGGCGTCAGCGGACGCTCGCCTTCGAGCTTTGCACTCCACCAAGCGGGATCGCCGCTGGCCAACGCATCTTGATAAACAATGCCGATGCCACCGCCGACGCTGAAGTAGGTGATGCCATATTGCCTTTTGAGCTGTTCAACGAAAGGAATCACTTTCTTGACCGCCTCAACAAACGGTCCGGCGGAGGTCAGCTGGGAACCGATGTGCATCTGCACGCCCTTGATCTCGATGTTGGGGTATTTTCCGGCGGCTTCGTACGCGGCGGCAGCGTTTTTCAGTGGAATACCGAACTTATTGTCGCTCTTGCCCGTCGTGATCTTAGCGTGGGTCCTCGCGTCGACGTCCGGGTTTATCCGGATCGCGATCGGTGCCTTGCAGCCGAGCTGGCCGGCCACGTGATTGATCCGGGCGAGCTCGGGTTCGCTCTCCACGTGAAAGCCAAAGATTCCGGATTCCAGCGCCAGCTTGATCTCCGCCACCGACTTGCCCACCCCGGCAAAAACACTGTGCGCCGTGCTCCCACCCGCAGCCAGGACCCGGGTGAGTTCGCCCCCACTCACCAGATCGAATGCGCCGCCCAAATTTGAAAAAATTCGTAAGATCGCGAGGTTGGAATTGGCCTTCATCGCGAAGCAAAGCTGCAAGTCGAGCCCTTTCAAGCCATCGGTCAGGCGGCGATAATTATCCTCGATCGTCTTGGCGCTATAGACGTAGGCAGGCGTGCCGTGAAGCTTCGCCACCGCAGTCAAATCGACGGATTCGCAATAGAGATTCTGCCCGTTGTAGTGGAATTGGTGCATTGCGGTAAAGTGGGCGTGAAACGTGTCGAAATAGCGGGAATCCACTTGAAAGGAAGCGCTATTTTTTCCGATCTACTACCATGTCCTACGCATTGCGACGCCTCCTTAATCATCTACCGATTCAAATCGGTACGAGGAGTGATCGACGCCTTCGGACGACGGGACTGAAACACGCGCAATTCGCCAGTTTTCTCGAAACGGCCGGTTTTCGGCATCATCATGTCGACCACTACGAACGCAGCATGCGTCGTCGCCAGTGGGCCAAGCGGCTGTTTGTCGTGGGGATAGTGATTTTGGGCACTTGGATCGCTTTGGAAAGCGCCAAAGCCATCACGTTGTTCTAAGCCGAACTCCGCAAAGGAGTTTGCCAGCGGTCAGGTACGGGGCTTAGTGCTCGCTGATACCATGAACGAACAGCTTTACGTTTGGATGTCAGTCGGCGCCATCGCTTGGGGGCTGCTTGATTGTTTTTTCGGCTATCGCGTCTTCAAGGTCACTCTGGCGGTGGTCGGCGGTTTGCTGGGACTGTTCTTGGGACAAGCGGCGAGCATCGCGCTCAGCCTCGGTGCGGGAGCCGAAGTCATCGTCATGATCGTCGGCGGTTTGCTGGGCGCGAGCGTCGCGTTCCTCCTTTACAAGGGGGCGGTGTTTGTCGCCGGATTCGGTTTCGGCGCGACTCTCGGCGTGCTCCTGTTGACGCACTACAACGACATGGTGGCGTTGATGAGCGGGGTCGTCCTTGGAATCGTCGGTGGATTTCTCGCCGTCAAACTACAGCGCGTGCTGATCATTCTCTCGACCGCGCTATTGGGCTCGTTCCGCACGATCCTCGCGATTGCGTATTTCACCGGGAAAGTGGACTGGATTTACTACTATCAGCAGCCCCAGCAAATGCCCGCACTGATCGACAATAACGCCTGGATGCTTCCGTCCGTACTCGGACTGGCGGTCGTCGGAGCGATTGCCCAATTTGAAATGGATGGCTCTTTTGCGAAAAAGAAAAGCCCATCGCGAGAGGACTAAACTTGCCCGCGACCCGCAGCAGCGCACACTAAATTGATGAAACGTCTTCTTACCCTCGTCCCGGTCCTTAGTCTCGCATTGTTGTCCGCTTTGTTTCTGAGTTCCTGCCACAACAACGGTGAGATTATGGCAACCGGACTCGAAGTGGAAGTAACCGGAATTACGCAAGCCAGCGACGGCTCGGCGGCCGTTTCATGGCAGATCAAAAACACCAACGTCGTTTCCTATTTGTTTTCACAAATCAACCAGCAGGTTTCATTGAACGGCACTCCGTTGGGTACTCTCGTCGAAAAAGATGCGCTTCCGCTTCCGGCCGGCAGCAACGCGGGGAGAACGACGAAAGTGACCGGGCTGAATACAGCGGCCAGTAGCGCTTTGACGGAAGCCGTGAAAGCGGGCTCAGCCCACTATCGCATCGCCACCCAAATCACGATTTTGGTGTACGACAACGTGAAGGAGAAATCAGTTCTCAACAATTCCGGCACTGTTTCCGTTAAGACGGAATGAGCGCTGGTTGCGCGAAGGCCGGTCACTTCGCGAGCCAGTTGAGTATCAGGCCGCGAGCCAGGTAAATTTCGGGGGCGTTTGTGCTTCATGATGAATGAGCCGCACCGGTAGGCGAATGGGGCGCGTCATTGTGAGCGGGCGCGCTTTGCGGCGATATTGAGAAATCGTCCACGCCATCAGTGACGCGACAAAGCTGCTGGAAATGAACAAGCCGACATCGAAAGAGAAACCACCGAGGAAAAATGCGAGGCCCAGAAGGGTTGCGGTCGATAAGGAGATAAACACGATTTTCATGACATTGGGTTGAATGTCAGAAGAACCCCGATCGACCGCGGGAAGTTACAGAATTAAATTAGGCGCGCTGTCCCGCAAAAATAAAACGGCGCAGCGGGTGAGCTGCGCCGAAAAAAGATTCTCGCACGGGAACGTCAGGCCCCGCCGCCGCTCGCGTTCGACACTGGCTTGAATTTCGCCCGGAAAAGCGCCGCCACATAATCGCGGTTCATGCGCGCGATGAAATCGTGCGAAATCAACTTGGGGCACACCGCGCTGCACTCGTACTGGTTGGAGCAATTGCCAAAACCTGCCTCGTCCATCGTCTGAACCATGGCCAGCACGCGCTTGTCGCGTTCGGGTTGCCCTTGCGGCATCAGGCCCAGATGCGAAACTTTCGCCGCGACAAACAGCATGGCCGAAGCGTTCTTGCACGCCGCCACACAAGCGCCGCAACCGATGCAAGTCGCCGCGTCCATTGCGAGATCCGCGTCGGCCTTCGAGACCGGAATCGAATTTGCGTCCGGCGCCGCGCCAGTGCGAACGGAAATATATCCGCCCGCCTGCTGGATTTTGTCGAACGCCGCCCGATCGGTGATGAGATCCTTGACGAGGGGAAACGCCTTCGCCCGGAAGGGCTCGACCACAATCAAGTCACCTTCCCGGAAACTCCGCATATAAACCTGACAGGTCGCAATGCCTTTGCCGGGACCGTGCGGTTTCCCGTTGATCGTGCAGGAGCAGGTTCCGCAAATGCCTTCGCGGCAGTCGTGGGCGAATGCGATCGGTTCCTCCCCCTTCATTGTCAGCTCGTCATTCACCACGTCGAGCATTTCCAAGAACGACATGTTCGGGCTCAGATTAGTCGCAGAATAATCAACGAACTTACCCGGCTGGTCCGGACCGGCCTGACGCCAGACGCGCAATGTAACGGAAAAAGAATTGGTGCTGTTGTTGGCGACCATGGTGGTTTCCTCGGCTTACTTGTAGGAGCGAACGCTCATCTTGGCGAATTCGTAGTTGAGCGGCTCGACGTTGCGAAGCGGCTCCTTGCCGTCGCCTTGGTATTCCCACGCGGCGACATGACCGAAATTCTCGTCGTCGCGTTTGCATTCACCGTCTGGGCATTGATATTCTTCGCGGAAGTGCCCGCCGCAGGATTCCTCGCGAGTGAGCGCATCGCGGCAAAGCAGTTCGCCGAGTTCAATGAAATCCGCGACGCGGCCCGCTTGTTCGAGCGATTGATTGAGCGTGTCGCCGGAACCCGGCACATTCACGTTGGCCCAGAATTCCTCGCGCAAAGCGGGAATTTGTTTCAATGCCTCCTGCAAACTTTCGCGGGTGCGCGCCATGCCGCAATGTTCCCACATGATTTTGCCGAGCCGTTTGTGGAAGTGACTGACCGGCTCCTTGCCTTTGTTCGCCAAGAAACGCTGCGTCATCGCCTTAACGTTGTCCTCCGCTTGCTTAAATTCCGCGCTGTCCGTCGATGGGCGTGAACCCGATTTCTGTCCCGCGAGGTAATCGCCGATCGTGTAAGGCAGAACAAAGTAGCCGTCAGCGAGCCCTTGCATGAGAGCGGAGGCGCCGAGGCGGTTCGCGCCGTGATCGGAGAAATTCGCTTCGCCGAGGACGAAGAGCCCGGGCACATTGGACATCAGGTTATAATCAACCCAGAGGCCACCCATCGTATAATGTACCGCCGGAAAAATGCGCATCGGCGTCTTGTACGCGCTTTCCGCGGTGATCTCGTGGTAGATATCGAAAAGATTGCCGTAACGTTCGCGCACGGCCGGTTCACCGAGACGTTTGATGGCGTCGGCAAAATCGAGATAAACGCCCAGTCCCGTCTCACCCACGCCGCGTCCCTCATGGCACATCCGCATCGCCGCCCGTGAAGCGACGTCACGCGGGCAGAGGTTGCCAAAACTCGGATAAATGCGCTCGAGATAATAATCGCGATCCGCCTCGGAAATTGTGTTCGGATCCTTGCGCGCATCCTCCTGTTTCCTCGGCACCCAGATGCGTCCGTCGTTGCGCAGCGATTCCGACATCAAAGTGAGTTTCGACTGGTAGTCGCCGCTGACCGGAATGCACGTCGGGTGAATCTGCGTATAGCAGGGATTGGCCACGCAGGCGCCGCGCTTGTAGGCGCGCCAGATCGCGGTGGCATTGGACCCGCGAGCGTAGGTGGAGAGATTGAA
>JAYVMJ010000606.1:0-5546 GCA_043759025.1 Verrucomicrobiota bacterium
AGCGAAGTTGATCAAAAACAGAGCTGGCAGAGGAAGGCCATGAATCAGCGGACATAGGTGTCTTTGACATCGCCTGCACGGGCGCCAGCGAGGGTAACGAGGGTTTCCAGGATTTCGGCCACTTCGGCGGGTTTGGCCCGCAAGAAACATTTCGAGAGCTCGGCGGCGGTCGCCGGTTTTTCTTCGGCGGCGAGGGCCATCTCCACCGCACGGACGCGTTCGGCGAGGAGTTTTGGCCAGGGAGTTTTCGATTTTTGATTTTGGATTTTCGAATGGCCGGGCACCGGTTTTTCCCGACCGGTAGGCACTGAGGTCCGGTTTCCAGGTGTACCGTCGTCGAGACCAAGAGCGGATTGGGTATCGCCTACGAAGAGCGGTATTTGGTAATCAGGACGCAGCCAGCGGATTTGGCCTTGGGCTTCCTCTGCAGCGCGGGCGGTGTTGAGGGCGACGACGCGCCCGAGGATTTCAGTTTCAGCCAATGGCCAAGGCCAACCGTACGCATCGGCCACAGCGGAATCGAGTTCGTCGTGGAGTTGCTTGAGCGTGGAGACAAGCGCGGCGCCCTGGACGATTTTATCTTTGACGCTGAGCACCGTGCCGGCACGGACTTTCTCGAGGACGTTGTAGATGTCGGTGAGGCCGAGTTTGTGGGCGGCTTGGACGCGCTTGCGATGGATGTCGAGTTCCTCGGCGAGCGCGCGGATTTTTGTCTTCTGCTTTTCCGTGCAGTTGGGGAACGGGAAGGGATCGAAGCAGCGGGTTTTGTTGTAGCGCGGATCGTTGCCGACTCCGAGACGTCCTCCGGCTGCGAGTGAATAGACGACGTGAATACAGCTACTGAGCACACCAAGATGAAACGCGTCATCACTCGCGAGTATTATCACCATATGGTCTGGCAATATCTCGGTACCCAGAAATTGAAACACCCGGTGCTTAGCCGTTTCTGTCGTTGCGATAAACCGAGGCAATCCTACGAGTGCTTTTCGAATCTCTGGTCGCTCCCAGCCGAATCGCCACCAAAGTTTTTTGATTGCTTCGCGCCGGTTCACAATACGCTCCGGTCTGACGTGCGTGAGTACACGTTCATAGGCTTGGGGATTTGCGCTTTTCGCTTCGGCCTCCGTCATGAACGAAAAATCAATCAGGTAACGCTCCCGTCTTTCGCGAACAAGGTCGCTCCCTCCGAGATAAGGTTTGATGACTTTGGCCCCGTGTTGACGGAGCGAATTCGCATCGGTCGGCTCCAAAATAAAGCCGGAACCGTGCAGAGCGACACCGAGCCCACATATACCTTGTGACGCGAGCAACGCATTCATCCCTTCAAGCTCAGCGCCGATTGCAAGACCGGAACCGATTCGGCCACGAAGCCGGATAAATGCGATGTCGTTGGAGCCGTCATCAACTTTAGTTTCTTTCGAGACGATTAGCAGATCGCCAGCGAACGCTGAGGGATCGGGCGGAGGTTCCATCACAATGCCAGGCTCGGGCAGTCGGTAGCCCGTCGCTCCCACGGTCATCGCGATTCGGACGGCAGCTCCGTCCGCTGTGTCCACCCACGGATGGTCTGGGATGGCGAAGCGTAGGGATAGTCCGCTCAGAAGCGCCCGGTGAACCACACGCCGGTTGAACGCTTGACGAATTGAGTTGGTCGTAATGAACCCGAACCGGCGACAATCTCCGCGGAGTGTCAGCTCTGCAGCTTTATGCCACCAGTACATCACGAAATCGGCATTGTCCTCCACTCTGCTGGCATAGACGGCCCGAAGTGTTTCCACGTAGCTGTCTCCCAGTTCGTCTCGCATTCGTTTAGTTCCGAGAAACGGCGGGTTTCCGACGATGAAGTCGGCCTGTGGCCATTCAGCTGGGCGAGGATTCGAAAAGGTTTCGAGTGGGATGACGGCTTTGTCGTCGGGGACTTCGCGGCCGGTGACGGGATCGATCTTCGTCGTCTTGCGGTCCCAAACGAAGCGGACCTTGCCGTGTTCGTCGTGGGCGAAACCGCGATCGTCAAAGGCGAGCACGGCGTCGCGGTTTTCGATGTTGTTAAATTTCCGGAGCACGGGCTCGGCGGGCATCGTGGAACCGTGGATACGGAAGTGCCATTGGAGGTAGCCAATCCACAGGACAAGTTCGGCGATCGAGGCGGCGCGGGGATTAAGCTCAAGGCCGAGAAATTGGTGCGGATCAACGGTGACGCCTTGGAGCGCGAGGTAGTCGGTCTTGTCGTCGCTGAGGTCGTGAAGAAGCGCGATGACCTCACCTTCGAGGCGCTTCATGAGCTCGAGCGCGACATAAAGAAAGTTGCCGGAACCGCAGGCGGGATCGAGCACGCGGACGGCGCAAAGCCGTTGGTGAAAATCACGGACTTCTTTGCGGGCCTGTTCGAGGGAGATTTTCGCTTTCTTCGGATCGTCGATGGTGGCGCGGCTGGCGAGCGTGACGGCCGCAGTGCGGACGGCGGACCACTCTTCGCGGAGCGGTTCGATGACCGTGGGAAGAACGAGGCGCTCGACGTAGGCGCGCGGGGTGTAGTGAGCCCCGAGTTTGTGGCGTTCGTCGGGCGAGAGCGCGCGCTCGAGGAGAGTGCCGAAGATGGCGGGTTCGACCTGCCGCCATTCGAGGGTCGCCGCTTGGCGAAGAAGCCCGAGTTGCGTTCTGTCTACCGGTAAAGCCTTGGCGGAGGCGAAGAGGCCACCGTTGAAATGGAGAAGTTTCTTGCGAAACAGGCCGGAGACCCGGCCTTGATTCATATCCTCAAAAAGCAATTCAACCAGTGGGACAAATGCGCCGGGGTCGTCCTTTAACGAGTCGAGTAATTGTTTGAAGCCATCTTTCGGCAGCAGCTCAACATCCTCGGCGAACATGCAGAAGAGGCAGCGGGAAAGAAATTCAGCCACCTCCCTGGGGTCGTGTTTTTTTTCGAAGGATTTGGCCAACTCAGCCAAATAACCCGCGACCTCCCGGGTAACCGCCGCGGCGCGTTTCGAGGGGTCCAGCGAAAGTGGCGTGGTCCAAAGAATGCGAAACTGCTCGCGAACCTCCGCGTTGACGAAATCGGCCAGCTTGACGCGATTCGACCGGGCATCCGGAAAAGGAAGGTAGTTTTTCCCTTTCTGGGTAAAGTCGGCGTAGAGCTCGATCACGTGGCCCACGTCCACGATCATCAGGAACGGCGGCGAATCTTCATTATCGGGCAGTGCGCGGGCGTAGCCTTCGGCCTGTCCAAGAGCCTCCAACATGGCGCGATCCCACGCGGCGGTTCCACGGGCGATTTTAACCGACTTGGGTGACGCCTCGTCGAGAAATGCCGCGAGAGCCGCGGGCTCGATTTTAGCAGTGGCGTATTGCTTGGCCTCCAAAACAAAACATCCGCGTTTATAGAGATCGATCCGGCCAATGGTCGTTTTATCGGAGCCGCGATGGTGGAAATTAACCGCCCGTTCAAAAACGTAGGCGTTGTGTTCGGTTTCGGGGCCCGCCGGTTCCGGGTGCGGCACGCCCAAGACGTCGCAAAGCTCCGTAAGAAACATCACATAGTTTGCGCGCTCGGCAGGAGGAGCCTTGGACCAACGATCGATGAAAGCCGCAACGAGATCAGGAGACGCCATGGATAAATTAAAACAGCCGAGCCACGGTCCGACGGCAAGCGCCTAGTCGGGCGCGGGGAAGAATAGGAATACCTCTGGTCGCCATTATTTGGTCTTCGCCGGGATTGAGATCGGGAGCAACTCAACGGCTCAACCCGCCCGGCGGAATAAAAGACCCCGGGCCAAGCCCCGAGGCATTTGATCAAGCCATCCATGCTCCAGCATCCCGCCATTTCCGTTTTCGTAGCAGCCGTCGTTAGACGGCTGGTCAGCGGTGTTACCACCGCTGCTACGACCAAGTCGAAGCAAGCTTCGAGGTACCAATGAGCACGGCGGAATCCAGCATACTATGCCGACATGAGCTGGCGGGCGGGAGTGATTCGCGCGGTCAGCTTGCGGGTTTGTTTGGCGAGAGCGCGGAAGTCGCACTCAACCTGCAGTCCGTGCCAGAAATTCGGCGTCTGGTCGAAAAATGCCCCAAAGCGGATCGACATCGACGGAGTGATGGCACGTTTGCCGAGGACAATCTCGTTGATGGCCCGGGGCGCGACCCCGATGGCCCGGGCCATGGCGTTTTGGGAGATGCCCATGGGATTCAAGTATTCCTCCAACAGAATTTCACCCGGTGTGATCGACATGCTCATGGCTATAACGTGTGGCGTCATGGGCGGATTTTCAATGGTAATCCTCAATGGCGACTTCAGACGGACCACGGTCAAGCCAACGAAATACGATCCGCCATTGGTCGTTAACGCGGATGGAGTGGTAACCCCGCCAATCTCCCTGCAAAAGCTGGAGGTGGTTACCAGGGGGCACCGACATGTCGCTAAGCCGACCGGCTTGATTGAGCTGGATCAATTTCCTCAAGGCGATGCGAGCGACGGCGGCAAAGCGCCGGTTCCTTTCTTCGCGGAAGAGTTGCTCGGTGTCACGATCAGCAAAGGATTGGATCATAAAAAAGGCCGCGATGACTTGCGTCACCAGCGGCCCGGAAAGGAATCAATGGTGGTTTTCCAATGCAGGCGAGAATGAACTACGGACGGCCCGCTTTGAGGGCGGAGTAGAGCGCGGAGTTTTAACCACTAATGGCCACTGAAGGGGCACTCATCCGGAGGGAGAGAATCGAGCGGTTCCAATTAAGTCGTAGCCGATTTCACCCATTTTATTTTTAGCCGCGAAAGAACGCAAAGATCTCAGGGATCATTCGCTTGAACGTTTCTTCCTTTGTGTTCTCTGCGTTCTTTTGCGGCTACCCTTCAGTTTGAACCGTTCTAGTGCGTCAAATTTGCGCTAATCCGTGTCCCCCTCCCCGGAAAACCCTTCGCCTTATTCTGCCCGCAGTGCGTTGACCGCATCGAAGCGGGCGGCGCGGCGGGCGGGCAGATAAATCGACGCGGTCACCACCAGCAGAATGAAAACCGGTACGGCGATGAACACGGCGGGATCGAGAAAGCTGACCGCATAGAGCTGACTGGCGAAGATCCGGGCCACCGCGAGTCCGGCGCCCAGACCCAACACGATACCAATCAGGCCGAGTCGCAGGCCTTCGCGCACGACGAGTCCGACGACCGCGGACTGCTCCGCGCCGAGTGCCATGCGAATCGAGAGCTCTCGTTCGCGTTGGCCAGTGGTGTAGGCCATCACGCCATAAATTCCAATGCACGCGAGTCCCAGCGCGACCACGGCGAAGATGCCGAACAGATACAGCGTCATCCGCCGCTCGTGCAATGAACCATCAATCGCCTGCTCCAGACTGCGAAAATTCGAGACCGATTCGTCGGGGTCAATCCGACTCACGATTCGACGAATATCTTCGATCAAGGCAGCCGGCTCGCCCCGCGTCCGCACGACCAGACACACCGTCACGGGATTGTTGATTTGCGCGCCGTACACATGACCTTCGGCCGCGGCATCGAGCCGCGCATGGCGCACATCGTTCACCACGCCCACGACCAG